>JAHLLD010000025.1 GCA_020444325.1 bacterium | reverse complement strand
GCGTGTATATCTACCGTCTCGAAACCCCGACCTTCTCTGACAGCAAGCGCATGATCCTGTCACGGTAGTATCCCGGGTAAAATGCAGCGGAGGCCTTCACAGAAGGCCTCCGCTGTTATGTACATACAGAATGGAGAGGTGCAGAATGAGACCCATGGTATTGCAGGTATGTATAATCATCCTTATCACTCTCGGCACCATATGTGCAGGAGAACCTCCGGTGCAGTCCGAACGAAATATGGCCGGTCTCCCGATGCTGCAATGCCGCATTGAGACCTCGGTCGATTCCATTCTGTATCAGGACAACAGGTATATGCCGGCATCATTCGTGATTACCGTATTTGTGCGAAACGTCGGGGAGTCAGGGCCCCAGCCACTTGATACCGCCATCGCACGCGACATCAGGGTCAGTCTGATACAGGACGTACAGTTTCAGATAATCGGTTTGCCCTCCCGGCAGCTTGTCAATCCTTCAACGGGACGCAGCGAGCTGCATTTCGGCGAGGAGCTGTCCGTCCAGTTTGAGGTGCAACCATCAGGACCGCGAACCATCAGTAGTGCGATTGCTCTTTCCTCGATCGCGGTTTCGGCAAATGCCGCATATGCGATATGCAAAAGTGAGGTCTGGGTCGAGCGAGCACCTGCACCGAGACTGGAACCGTTCTGCAGCACGGATTTCGACAGCATTGTCTGGGATGGGCGCCTGGGTGATTACCGTCCCAACCCGTTTCCGATAAAGGTCCGGGTAACGAACACAGGTGATGACACTTCGGACAGCACAAAAGTCATGTACATCGGGACACCCGAGGTTACGCTCTTCGAACTCGATGAAGCGGTGAAGGATATCGGCAGCCTGGAGCCGGGCGAGTCAGCGAGTGTCACCTTTCTGCTTCGTCCCTTACCACGAAGCGTCGGAGGCGTTGTTACACCCTGTTTCCAGGTGCAGGGTAAGGGTGGATTCGGCAGTCAGTACGTGATCGATACATGCTGCATCGATGTCTATATTCCACCCGCAACACTGCCGGAACTTGATGTAATTTGCGACCTCGAGGTGGATTCACTGATCTTCCGGGACGGTCGATATGAGCCGGATCCGTTTCGGTTCTCCCTCACTGTTGTAAATACGGGAATGGCCATTTCCAGAAATATTGCGGCGAGCGTAGAGCTGCCGCCTGGCCTGTACCTTCAGCCGGGACAAAGAGTGACCAGGAAGGTGGACAGTCTGCTGCCCTCCGAGTCCACAACATTATCATGGCTGCTCAGACCTGTAGCATCAAAGCAGCGTGAGACCTACCGGATCTGCGCATCGGTCTTCGATGGCTTAGGCAACAGGCAGAGATGCTGTGATTCCATAGTCGTACCGCCGGTGCGTGCTTCAGCAATCGAGCTTTCCTGTGTCTGTCCCGATACCCTGCACGTGGATGCCACGAACGGCACCTATATTGACAATCCATTCGACGTTACCCTGCGCGTCCATAACACCGGTGAAGCAGCCGCAGATTCGCTGCGCGGAACACTGCTCATCGCTTCGTCCCTTCTCGCTCCGCTGTCAGAAGATGCATTTGCGGAGCGTCTCGATCCGGGGGACGAATGCGTATTCCGTTGGACACTTGAAGCCTTCCCGACCGTCGTGGGACGGACGGTCGAACTGGTATTCCTGCTGCAGTACGACAACGGTCTCCAGAAGGAATGCCGATGCAGCATCTACATCGAGCCCATGCCGGCACCCATGCTGGAGAGCAACTGCAGCACCCTGCCGAGTGGGCAACTGGAGGTTGATCCGCGGACGGGCGGATATTTCCCGTCGACGGTCACCTATCGTCTCTGTGTCAGAAATACGGGCGGTGCGCCACTGCAGGATCTCACCGCGACCCTTTCACTCCCTCCGCATCTGCGCCTGACGGAAGGCGAATCGGCTGAATTGTCCTTCCCCGCGACGATTCCACCACAGGCAGAGCGTTGTGTCGAATGGTCCCTCACGCCGCTCCGGCTCACCGGCGACGGATATGATGCGGATCTTTTCGCTGTATTGCTCTCTCCGTCGGTTGCGCCAGCGGAGTCCGCGCATTGCAGCCTGTATATTCCTCCGCTCCCAGGCACCGCGGCGCTCTCTGTGAGCCGGAACGCCATTGGTTACGCGGGAAACGATCTGTTCGTCCCGCTTTCCATAGATGATCCTTCAGGGAAGGACATCGAAAAGCTGGATATCACCCTGATGTATAATCATGATGATTTGAGAAACCGTCTCACGGATGATGTGCTGAAGTTCGTCGATGTTTCTACCGAGGGCTGCCTGACGGCGGGATGGAATATCCTCCGTCAGCATGGGAACCTGGAAAATGACAGATTGGAATTTACACTTGAGGCTCCTGCAGGGAGTGTACTCACCTATCCACCTGGCGAAACGATTCCACCACTGGTACAACTCAGATTCCACGTGCTTTTCGGAGCGCATCCCGATGAACTGGACTGGACGACGGCACCGATTCTCTGGCCTGAACCGGCGTCGCTGATCTCGGATGTTCGTATCAATGACGGGGAGTATCTGCCTCGCTGCAGTGATGGACTCGCCACGCTCAGCGGTGATTGTCTGCGTCCCCTCGTTGAAGCCCACAGGTATGATCTCCATGCCACACCCAATCCCTTCAACCCTTCCACTGATATCGTCTTCACCCTGCAGTCCTTCGAACACGTGCGTGTTTTTCTTACGGACGCCCTGGGCCGCACTGTTGCAGAACTTGTGGACGCATCGATGGAGGCGGGTGTGCATCGGCTGCATTTCCAGGCCGGAGATCTCCCTGCAGGTGTGTATTACTGTCATCTTCGTACTGAGTCAACAATACAAACTTCAAGGATGCTGCTGTTGAAATAAATCCTGAAGATCCGCGGGGATGGATGGTGCCAGCATGTGTACCGTCCATCCGCTGCGCGGTACCACCTGACACGTGGGATCAGGAAGCACCTTGACTTCGTGCATTAACATTTTCACATTACTGGTGACATCCGTAATAATGTCATAAAATACTGCCATTATTGGCATGTTTAAGCACATTTGGATGTGACGCTATGCGAGCAGCCAGAGTTCACCTGGTGGGGCGTGAAATATTCGCACACCAGGTGTAACTATTTTCCATTTCATGGTTTATGCTATACAAGAGAAACTGAATTGATCTTTTCTGATATTTCCGCATGTACAAGGAGTGTGATATGCACCTTGAGAACAGAATTTCCCGGCTGATGCGCCTTGTCGCTCTGGTCGCGCTGTTTTTTGCCGTGTCCGGATCCGTGACACAGGCGCAGCCGAACCTGAACTTCAAGCGCATCACGGTGAACTGGCCGACGATCGAGC
>JAHLLD010000024.1 GCA_020444325.1 bacterium | reverse complement strand
CCACCGACAACTGTTCGGCCGTCCCCAACCTGAACCTCCTCAGCGACGTCACGACCCCGCATGCAACCTGTGCCAACGCCTACATTCAGGTTCGCACCTGGAACTTCGATGACGGCTGCGGCAATGTGAGTGCGAACTACGTGCAGACCATTACCGTCGAAGACAACACCGCGCCTGTCGTTACGACACTCGCCGGAGCCCTCGACGCCACGCTCGAATGTTCGAACCTCGCCGGCATCGCTGCGGCGCTGGCACTCGTTCCGACTGCGACTGACAACTGTATGGCGAGTCCCTATATCAATATCGTCAGCGACGTCACAACACCGGACGCAAACTGCGCCAACGGCTACGTCCAGGTTCGCACATGGAACTTCGATGACGGCTGCGGCAATGTGAGCGCGAACTACGTGCAGACGATTACCGTTCAGGATACGGAAGCACCGACATGGATCAACCTTCCGCCAAGCAATATGGTTGTAGACTGTGCGACCGATCCGATTCCGTTCTGGAATCCGGTCCTCGGCATCGACTTCAACGACAATTGCGATCCCAATCCTGTACTCTCCACCCCGATAGTCCACGACATCGTTCCGCAACCGGATGGCACGAAGTGGCATATCCGTTCATGGAAACTCGTGGATATCTGCATGAACGAGTCCGTAATCGTTTCACAGACCATCGTCGAGTCCCGCTGCCAGTTTGCCACGCTTACGCAGGGCTTCTACGGCAACGTGGGCGGAAAATACTGCGGAAACGGTGCGACAACGCCTACTCTCCTCAGTCAGTTGCTGACAAGCGAACTCGTCATCGGAATTCCCGGCAACTCTGGATCCATTACCTTCGGTATCGGACAGGGTAATTGCGTCATCCAGTACCTGCCCGGCGGAGGGCCTTCGGCCGTGCTGCCGTCGTCCGACTATACATTCGGTACGAATTGCAACATCATTCCGGGCAACTTCAGCCAGGTCAAGAATGGAAGATTCCGTAACAGCCTGCTGGCGCAGACGATCACCTTCGCTCTGAACCTGCGGTTGGATCCCTATCTCACGACGGACATCAAACTGCCTCCCACGACCACGCCGTATCTTTGGACTCTCGAGTCCGACTACGTCAACGGTGTGTGTCTTGACGGCAACGATGTCGAAGTCCCGCTCACCACGCAATCGTACCTGATCCCGCCCAGCGTGATCACTGCGATGTTGACAGTGTTCGCTCCGGCGACGGACCTGTACCTGACCGACCTGCTCGCGTTCGCGAACATGGCTCTGGCAGGACAGAACACCTACGGCGCGTCACTCAGTGACATCACAACGGCTCTTGATGCGTACAACAGCGGATTCGACGAAGCACGCTTCTTCGAAGGGTATCACGCCGCGCCGACTCCCAAGGCGATGGTGCGTGATGCTGCACCGGAAGACTTCGCGCTTGAGCAGAATCACCCGAATCCGTTCAATCCTTCAACGACAATCTCGTTCACAATTCCGGTTAACTGCAGTGTCAGACTGGCTGTCTACAACGCCCTCGGTGTTGAAGTCGATGTGCTCATCGATCGTAGTGTCCCTGCTGGGACGCACTCGGTTGTCTGGAACAGCAGCGATGTAAGTTCGGAACTCCCCTCCGGCGTCTACACCTATCGCATACACGCGATCGGTACCGACGGCGAGGAATTCCACGATATCCGGAAGATGATGCTGGTCCGATAACAGCACATTTCCACAGCGCATGGATCCGCAATCCGTGTGTCTCGATTCCCACGACCACGAGGCCGACTCTACCAAGAGTCGGCCTCGTTATATTTTCCATGATATGTCGCGGTTTCACGAGCGGGTTGAGTTAAACTGTTCGTTCCACGGAGAAGGCAGATGCTCTATCCACCTGAGCTACGGGAGCGTAATAAAATCAATGACTTAGCGAAGCCGCAGCCACTGTTCAGAAAAATATTCTGAACACTTCGCTCGTGTTTGAACTGTTCAGACTTCTGTGGAAAATACGGGATTTTCGGGTGGAGAAAAAGAGAGAATCTTGCCATCCTCGTTACCCCTGAAGAATCATTCATCCGACAGCACGTGCGACCTGCATGACTGCATCGATTGCTCGCTGCACATCAAAGGACTGGTAATCCTCCTCCCTGAGAACAGGACGAAGACGCGTCTCGATCTGCGCCACCAGGCCATCCATTCTCTCGCTGGAGATATTCGCCGGGAGATTCCCCGGGACAGCAAGCTTGCGCTTCACCAATTCGATAAACTGCTGACGTTCGATGTCGATCGCGCCAATCTGCATCGCATAGTCGATATCGAAAAAATCCCTGACGGCGACCTCCGGCCGGATCAGTGCGGCACGAAATTTTTCCGCATAGGCTTCGGTCAGGGCAATGGAAGGCGCATCGAATCTCTTCACCGCTTCCGCGTCGGTGCCGGGATGTCGGAGCAGCGTATGTGCGGCGCCGTGATGGATCGGTTCGTACAGCGGTTCGCGCATGCTGATCTCGAGCTTGACCGTTTCCACCACGTTGCTGATCGCGGAGGAATACCCGACCGCGCCGAGATACTGCGAGGACTGATTCGCACCCTCGAGGGGCTGAACGATATCAAAGCATGAGTTGTCAGTACGCTGCCGCTCGAAGGCATCCTTCACGGGCGCAATCATCTCTCGTTTGATTGAGCGCTTCGCATCGATCTCCACGGGAATGAGGAAATCCATGTCCTCGCTCATCCTGTAAAATCCCGCATGGACTTTCGCAAGACAGGTACCACCTTTGAACACCAGGGGAGATCAGTGTTCACCGCGAGCGCGTGCAGAAGAACGCTGCAGTAATAGTCCTTTTCGATCAGCCGTGCTCCGAAGCCGGTGCTGGCTGCTGTGTAACGGATCGCCTCCCTGAACAGGGCCGTATCCTCGTGGAATGTCAGCATCGCACCCCCCTATATGCTGTTATCGATGATTCCCCATTGCCGGTGCGTGCTTCCGCGTTTCGGACGACCGGGTATCCACGGAATGGTGCTGCTCGTTGCCGTGAGCGCCTCTCGAAGAGGTTCAACTGCCTCGTTCTCATATCCCTCCTTTTCCATGAGATAACCGATCCTGCGGCGAGTCCCTACATCCCCGAATGCCACGGCGCATTCCGCGAGTTTCATCGGATTGCATCTCCCAGCGGAGATTTCCCGGCGAATCCAGTCGTACCCTCGCGGGAGGCTGCCGAAGCGGGACCAATCGTACACGGCATCCACCAGCGTCCTCACCCGCGATGAGTACACGAGTTCTTTCCCACTGCTCGATACGACTGAAGTGGTGGAACCCAGCCGCTCCGGTGCGACTTTGATCAGCGACAGAGCGACCGCGGCAACACGCTTCGTCCCAGAGAGCCTGTCGTTGTATACATCGATCCGGTTCGGTATCTGATCGTCAAAGCCGTAGAAGTTGAAGGCTGCCTGACCGCTTACCTGATACGTCCCTTGCTGCCCGGTGATCAGCGCATGCAATACCTGGGCTTCATCAGGACTCCACTTGCCTCCCAGCGGCAACCGCTCCGGCAGAAGGTACAGTCCGCGCTGCACCTGGGCGATCATCCCTGCCCGGTTAAGCCTGTCCAGCAACTCCCTTTCCTGCTTCATTGTGAGTCCGAGTGGTTCGAGCAGATCCCCGCTCCGCAGCACAAGCAGATTTCTCAGTTGCGCGTACGCGAAGAGCTGCGCCTCCATTTTTCCGATCCGTCTGCTCATTTGTGCATCATATTTCTTTGTTATTGCCTGCACGGCAATATAAACAAAATACATTGCACTGTGCAATATGAAGTGCCATTGGGCTGCAAATCGTCTACCGTCCTGTCGTTTGTTCAGAATTTCCGGAACAAATCTCCCAGAATTTGTTCAGAAATATTGTGCATCAAATGTCAATTCACAGGCGCATCAGATGCTTTACATATATACGATCACCGTTGGAGATGACAGCCGTGTAGCTCCCCGGCAGCACTGCCGAAATATCCAGGCTCTCGGAGATGCTTCCGTCAGCGTGTACCGTGACTGGTTTCTCCATGACGAACGTGCCATCGGAGGCATACAGCCTGAGTCTGCCCTGTGTCGACAGCAGCTGCGCACCGTTCCACCGCACAGCTGTTGCCATCTTCAAACGTGGGAGCCGTGAGGCATCGATGGATTCTATCGAAACGCTCAGGGGCTGAGCGGCAGCGGGGATGCTTGCCAGGAGAAGCACCAGGGACGTTATTGCAGTTTGGAGTCTCATTTCACCATTACCTTAGTGTTTGCAACGCCGCTCCCCGTCACCAACCTCAGCACGCACACCCCGCGCTCGAGTCCGATGGTGGACCACTGCACAGTTCGCCGGGTGGCAGTGACCTCGGCATCCAACACTACCGCCCTTCTGCGCCCGAGAAGGTCGTAGAGTTCGATGCGGACGGGTCCCGGCCGGGTGAGTTCGAGCTCGGTATTCATCATTCCACCTTGCGACACCGGCTGTGGCCATGTTGAAATGATGCGAGGGGATTGTGGCAAGGACGGTGTGACGTTCGTCCAGTTGATGCCGCCGTTGGTGGTTTTGAGGATGGAGAATTGAGTTGTTACCCATGCGACGTCATAGTCATTTGAATAGATTCCGTAACCAGCATAACCATAAAGCTCACCCTCAACTGAGTAGGATCTCCATTCGTCCGTCGATGATATAAAAAACTTATTCCCCAAGGAGCCCAATCCGTAACTGCTACCTGATTGATTGATATTAGCGATCATCATACCGTACTGAATCACATCAATTGAATCCCAGTGCGCACCGGCATCCGTACTTTTCAGCAAATTCCACCGCCGTGAATCTCTCTCCTGGTAATGCAGATATACTGCCCCCTCGTCAGTGAGGATAATACCTTGAGCATCCAGCGTCTGAGGTGCCTCGACAACGCTGCGCCAGGACATACCCCCATCGTTACTTACGGCTATCTTGCTTTTCGTAATTGCATAGCAATCTGGATACCCTGATATATCAATGGCCCCGCGGCCGATCATTTCCAGACTCA
>JAHLLD010000023.1 GCA_020444325.1 bacterium | reverse complement strand
ATTTGAAATCTGCAATTTGAAATCTGCAATTTGAAATCTGCAATTTGAAATCTGCCAATCTGCAATCTATCCACCTACTGCGGTGGTTTTGAGTTTGCCGCCCATCCAGTTGCGGGCGAGGAAGAGGACGACAGGTGTGATCATGGCGACGAGGCCGTAGATAAGCCAGAGCATTTCGGTGTTCTGGTGTCCTTCGGCTGGGACGTACTGGGAGAGCATGTAGCCCGAATAGAGGCTGGTGACAACCTTGGTCAGAAACCAGGGGAACTGTGCGATACCCATGTACTGCCCTGTCTTGCCCTCTGGCGCCATCTCGGCGGCGAGCTGCAGAAAACGGGGCTGCCACATGGCTTCACCGACGGACATCAGGATGATGTATGCGAAAAGCAGAACGACATTCGGACCGATGGCGAGGAAGAACGTCGGCAGTGCCATGACCAACGTACCGATGATCATCATCTTATAGACATCCACCTTGCTGGTCAGCGCTGCCGCGATGGGTGTGAGCACGAAAATCAGCAGGGGATTGAGATTGACAAAAAATTCCATGTTGTTGCTGACAAAACCGGGGAAGGCGCGGTCGACGTATTGCGGAAGGGTAAGCCACTGATGTGCGAACAGGGTCTGCACCGGGATCAGGATGAAAATGAAGAAGCTGAATTTCACATCGCGCAGCGGATGCTCGCGAATCCACGTGCGGAGGTTGAATGGCTTCTTTTCCTTCACGACCTCTTCTTCAGAACCCGTGTTCTCGAGCCGTGCGGCGCGCAGGGCCCGTTCCACGGTTTTTTTCGAGAGGATGAAGATGATGAGAATGGTGCTCACGGCAGTGAGTGCAGTGTAGACCCAGAAGATGCCCGTGATGCCGAAGGTGTTACGAACGGGAGGGGAAAGGAGTCCGGGAAGAAAGCCGCCAAGATTCATGAGTGCGTAGAGCGCAGCATACCCCATGGCAGCGGTTTTCTTCGTGGTGAACTGTCGCACACCGGTATACGCGGCCGGCTGATACATTCCGTAGCCCAGGACGACGAGGAGGAGCCCGGCAACGGATGACAGGAACACGGGTGACCACATGCCCGCACCGCCGAATATTCCAGCTCCGGAGAGCAGTATGCGGCCGAAGAACATCAGCAGCAATGACAGTGCGAGCGTGATACGCACGCCCCAGCGGTCTGCCAGCTCACCGAAAAAGAACATTGCGAGCGTGATCCCGCCCGTGAAGGCGCCGACTATCCAGCCCGCCTGAACGTCGGAGAGCCCGACATTCTCATTGAAATAAATCGCGAGCAGGGCGATAATGCCGAAATAGCACATCCCTTCGAGAAGGTAGGTGATATTGATGCCCCACAGAGCGCGGGGTGCACGTGCGATGTGGATGAATGGATCAATGAGTTCGCGAAGGATGCCGGCTTTTACTTCTGCCTTTTCTTCCTGCATGAACAACCCTGAGTACAGTTGGGGGGAATGAGGCTTTGCGCGCTGTAGTACACAGCAACATGGCAATATACGGAATCGCGCTTTGCATTGCATTTTACCTGCGGAGATTCTATCATCGGACAGAACCAAAATCAGAAGGAGCACTGTATGAAACTGTATTCCCTGTTGACTGTTCTCATCGCCTTCACTCTTCTCACTGCGTGTTCAGACGACGATCCCAGTCTGCGCGTGCGCAATGATCTCGATGTCAAGGTCAACGTACAACTCAAGCCGGATGCGGGAAACACCATTAATATGAATGACATAGCCGGTGGGAGTGAAAGCGGCTTCATGACCGTGCAGGATGGGTGGTGGACGGCGACCGCCTCGGTACAATCGTCAAATGCGGAACCCGAAGCGCGTTTCGAGGTGAAGAACAACATGAATTACACCGTAGTAATCGTCAATACCGATCCGCCTGAAATGCAGATATTATCAGAAGAGCAATGACATTGCTCTTTTGCAGTCGAAGGGCATGCGTTGCATGTCCTTTTTTTTACGTGGAGGAAAGCGATTCAGGTAAGGGGGAGCCAGTAGGTGAGTTTGACGGCGATGAAATTCGCACCCGGGGTATCGAATGACTGGAACAGGTCGACCGGCGAGATGATGTTCCCTTTACGATCGTAGTTGTAGCGGTCCTGCTGCCAGACAAAGAAGAGCGTGCTTCCGCGCATCCACTCCCATCGAAGCACTATGTTACTGCGGAAGGAGAGCACGTTGAAATCCGGATCGGGAAACGCGAAGCTTCCGCGTGCATCCGTCACCGTGTATAAACCAATGGTCTCGTCCTTCTGGATGCTGCTGCCTTCGCTGCCGTACACATCGAGGTCCGCGCTGCGGGCGGCCGGCAGTTCACCGAAGCTGAGATACTTGCCGGATGCGGCGAAAGGTTCGGCGTACACTTCGAGTGTGAGGTCCGGGGTGAAGGCGTAGTTGATGCGGAAGCGCGCGTATAGGGTTGCACGGTCGATGGTGGAAAAGACATAGCGCGATCCGTAGGTAGCGGCGGGACCATTGTCGAAAATGCCCACGAACTGCCGGGTGCTGACGCTGCGGTTGTATCCCGGTGTGACAGTCATTTCCAGTCGGCCGCTCGTACGCAGTCCGATCCATCCCCCGATGTCATATCCCCACGAATCGAACTCATCGAAGAAGTACGATGCGTATCCCTGCCAGCGGAAATCATCGGCAAAGTTGTTGTTGAGACTGAAGCCGACATTCCAACCCGCGCCGGTTTCCATCAGCGGTCCACCCCGTGTCAGGTAGTCGCTCAGCGCGCGGAGGCCGTAATCGAAATACAGCGCGGCATTCCAGAAATTCTTGAGTGTGGCTTCAGCACTGAGACCAAGATTGGTGTACTGGTTTATCCCGCCGAAATTCCATCCCCGCGATCCGGTGAACACGAACCTGTAATTATGCAGCAGGGCACTCGGCATGTTCTCGCGATAGGTCACTTCCATCCAGCTGTCGATATCGTCGGCTGCCTGCAGACGTCCCACATCATTGATCTCGAAGCCGGGGGATTCGGCACTGCCGCCGAGTTCCCACAGCCAGTGCTCACCACTGTTCTTTTCCACACTGAGCCCGAGCGAGTATCCCGACAGCGAGGTCGCGGTATCGAGGGAGATATGATCTGCGTCCGGGCGCTGGAAATAATGCGCGCTGCTTTGCTGTACGCGCAGCATTGCCGCTTCGGACCCGCGCAGATGGCTGAACCCCGCATGTCCCCCGATCTCGAATCCGCCATGATCGAAGCGGAGTTTCCAGTCGGCGCCGCCTGTCACGGCCTGGCGGGCGAGGAGCGCTTCAGCGGCGGGGGAGGTCAGGTCGCGTTCGACCCCGGTGAGAGCAATGCCGACCGTGGATGCGTCGGGACCGAACTCCTGCTGCAGACGCACGACGCCGAAACCGGAGAGGGGATCGACCTCCTCGCTGCCATAGCGTCCCGTAGAAGGATCATAGGTCTCAACAAACTCGCGCTCGGTCACCGCGGTCAGGGCGCCGAAGGAGAGACCATTCGCCAGTCGGCCGCTGATTTTCCCGGCCCCGAGGATGGTGGAATTTGTCGGCGTTTCGTGATACTGCGCACGGGGAGTGAGATGCGCGGGGGCACCGATACGCCTGGAATAGAAATAATCGGGTCCTTCACCGCGCAGGAGCTGATTTCCCTCGATGAAGAACGGACGCCGCTCGCTGTAATAGGTTTCGTAGGCGGAAAGATTGACATCCGCCGGATCGGCTTCCACCTGACCGAAATCGGGATTGATGGTTGCATCGAGCGTAAGATTGGGACCGAGCCCCATCTTCACATCCATACCCGTTGCGGCATGCCACATCGTTGATTTGTCGTAGGGGTTGCCCGGTACTTCAGCGCGCCGGAGTGTGAGGTCCGCCACAGCATAGGGCGTCAATTCGATGCGGGAACTGGGGGTAATACCCCGGATACCTTCGAGCGTACCAAAGCGTGAGGACCAGCCGCTGACATTTTTCGGCACCAGCACCCAGTAATCGTCCTCATTGCGCGAAGGGACATAGCGGTTCATGTTCAGTCCCCAGATCTGTACATCCCGCTCATTGAAGCGCAGCTGTGAGAACGGAATGCGCAATTCCGCCGTCCATGCCTTCTCCCCGCGCTGCACACGAGCTTCCCACACCGGGTCATACGAATAGTCGCGGCTGAACTCATCGTCCTCCGCGTGATAGTACTCGAAGCGCACTCCGTCCGCCGTGACGCCATAGGTGTAGGCCGTGCGGCGATCACGGTAGGTATCGAGGGAGATAATGATGCGTGCAGAGTTCCCGGTGTTGTCGCGGCGGCTGAGGGTGGACTGTATTTCTGCGGGATCGTCGACATACATGATGGCGCCGATGTACAGTGCGCGGTCGTCGTAGCAGAACATGACCTCGGTGCGCAGTGTGGCAGGCTTCCCCTCGACGGGTTCACGCTGATGGAAGCCACTGGTGCGTGGTGCGCTGCGCCAGCAATCCTCATCCAGTTTCCCGTCAATGAGCGGATCGGTCCCTTTTATCTCGTAGGCCGAAACGGACCTGTCGCTGCCCGGGGCTGCAGACTGCGCGCGCAACGACGCCGGCGACAGTAACAGCACTCCCGCCATGAGGCTCTTAAAAGTGAATGTGATGAGGGAATTACGCAGCATACATACTCACGAACTTGCGCAGCCATCCCCTTTTGGACATAGAGTGATTTTCATTACACCAGGAACGAAGAAGAGGGTATCCTCATGAATGCTTTGCTGAAATATAAGTGATTGCCACCCGTATTCCATGTAACGGAGGAAAAATTTCACTGATGGGATGGGTTGCTCACGACGTGCGGATTCACTAACATATTCCCACAGCTGTGCAACGCGGATATTGTTGATGAGAGAACAAACACAATCGCGAGACACATCCTGCCTCGTTGTGGGTGCGGGCATTGCCGGACTGATGGCGGCACGGGAACTGCAGCGCCAGGGTGTGCATGTCATCGCCGTCGATAAGGGAAGAGGCGTCGGGGGACGCATGGCAACGCGGCGTTTCGAAGGCGGCGTCTTTGATCATGGGACGCAGTACTTCGCTCCTTCGAGCGCCTGGTTTCAGGCGCGCATTGCGGAATGGCTCGACGACGGCATCGCGCGGGAGTGGTTCCGCGTTCGATCATATGAGATGGATCCGCGCTTCCTTTCCTCCGCACGCTATTGCGGGCATCCCGCGATGACCTCAATCCCCAAACATATTGCAGAGGGAATGGACGTGCGTACCGCAACACGCATCGTGCGCCTGCAGCAGCACGCCGACCACTGGGCAGCCGAGTCGGAAGACGGCGCGTCCATCACCGCCGAGAGCTGCATCCTCACTCCGCCGGTTCCGCAGGTGATGGATCTGCTCGACGCCTCGCAGCTGCAGGTCGAGGCAGAGACGCGCTCCTTGCTCGAACAGCTTACGTATGAGCCTTGTATCGCCGTACTCGCCATCTGTGAAGATGCGCCGGATCTCCCTGAGAACGGGGTGCTGGAATTTGAGCGTGGCAATCTTCGTCGCATAATGGACAACAGCCGCAAGGGAATTTCGGGTGATGTTCATGCCATGACCATTCATGCCTCCGGTTCCTTCAGCGCCGAGCATCTCGATGACGACGACGAATCGGTCGCGCGGCGTATCCTTGACGAGGCGCAGCTGATCCTGCGGGTTGGCATCCGCGCATACCAGCTGCATCGCTGGCGCTACAGCCAGGTGCTGGCGCCGCATCCAAAGCCTGCGCTGCAACTGTTTTCCGATCCCCCACTTGCGATTGCCGGGGATGCGTTCGGTCTCAACGGCGTGGAAGGAGCTGCGCGCTCCGGGATGGAAGCCGCGCGACTCATCATGCGTCAGCTTGCCTGAGGTACCCATGCCAGACAGTTCGAAAATCGATGCCGTGATGTACATCCTTCAGCTTCTGTGCACGTTTTCCATGACCGGTATCATCTGGTTTGTGCAGATCGTGCATTATCCACTGATGCGCAAGGTCGGCAAGGGCCGCTTCTCGCGCTATCTCGAGACGCATCTGGTACTGACCATCTTCGTCGTCGCGCCGGTGATGCTGCTTGAAGGTGTCAGCGTGATCTACGGGCTGCTGCGTCCGAATCCCTGGCTGCAGGGTGATGCACTGACGCTCGGCGCGGGGTTGCTGCTGCTCATCTGGCTCATCAGTGTTTTTGTGCATTTTCCGCAGAATCGCCGGCTGGCGAAAGAATTTGAGGCACGCGCCTACAGGCGTCTGCTTTTCGGCAACTGGATACGGGTCTATGCATGGAGTTTCCGATCCATTGTCTTACTATTCAGTCTCCTCCGCGTATTTGCCGCGGAATAAGCATTCACGCACTTTCCACCGTACCACGCACTTTCCACCGTACCACGCACTTTCCACCGTACAAGGGACGATATACCATGAGCAAGCCCATTACCGAATTTCTCGAACACCACTATCGTCACTTCAACGCCGCGGCCATGATGGATGCAGCACAGGGGTATAAGAAGCTGCTTGACAGCGGCGGCGGCATGTTCATGACGCTTGCCGGTGCGATGAGTACCGCCGAACTCGGACTGTCCCTTGCCGAGATGATCCGGCAGGACAAAGTCCACGCCATCACCTGCACCGGGGCGAATCTGGAAGAGGACATTTTCAATCTCGTCGCGCATGACTATTACGAGCGTGTACCGCATTACCGCGATCTGACGCCGCAGATGGAAGAGGAACTGCTATCAAAGCACATGAACCGGGTCACGGACACCTGTATTCCCGAAGAGGAGGCGATGCGCCGCATCGAGTTCAAGGTTCTCGACCTCTGGCAGGAAATGGACGCGAAAGGGGAGTCGCTGTTTCCCCATGAATTCATGTACCGGCTTATTCGCGAGGGTCGGCTTACCGAGCATTACATGATCGACCCGAAAGACAGCTGGCTGGTGGCGGCTGCCGAGAAGGATCTCCCCATTTTCGTCCCGGGCTGGGAAGACAGCACGCTGGGGAATATCTACGCCGGCCACTGCATCACCGGAGACGTGAAGAATGTGCATACCGTACGCAGCGGCATCGAATACATGATGCAGCTGGCGGAATGGTACACCGCCTTCACCGCGGAGCGTCCCCTCGGTTTCTTCCAGATCGGCGGCGGCATTGCCGGTGATTTCCCGATTTGCGTCGTGCCCATGCTGCACCAGGACCTGCGTCGCACCAATGTTCCGCTCTGGGCATATTTCTGCCAGATCAGCGACAGCACGACCAGTTACGGCTCCTATTCCGGTGCGGTACCGAATGAAAAAATCACCTGGGGAAAGCTCGGTACCGATACGCCGAAATACATTATTGAAAGCGATGCGACCATTGTCGCACCCCTGATTTTTGCCTGGTTGCTCGGTTGGTAGCGGGCAAATCTGTCTTGTTTCCTACCGGGAATTCGAGTACATTTGTCTTTATTCCCGTACCGCTCAATGAGACGGGAACATGCACCTGAAGTGATGAATAATAAAGCACCTATGGCCCCCGCCGCTGTAACCCGCCCCAAACGTCAAATCTTTTCATCCCGGCGCGCCCGAGCGGCCGGGACTATCATGATAACACCGTAAGCAATAATAATTCAGGAGTGTCTGGTATGGCTAAAATCCGCGGTGACGTCAAAATCGATATAGAGAAATGCAAGGGATGCGAACTCTGTGTCGTCGCCTGTCCGCAGGATGCACTCACACTTTCAAACGAAATCAACAAACAGGGATATCACTACGCAGTACTGGTCGAAGATGTGTGTAATGGCTGCAAGAGCTGCTCGCTGGTCTGTCCGGATGCCGTCATCACGGTATACCGCGAAGATCGTTCTGGCAAGAAGACGCCGGTCGCCGAGTTGCGTAATGTAACCGGTGATCTGACCATTCAGGTCGGTGTCGAAGATCAGGCCAACTGACAGCGTCCCGTCTCTTACAACCGAAGTTTTCCGAATTTGAGCATATCCGACCAAAGGAGTTTACCGTATGGGTGAATTACGACTCATGAAAGGGAACGAAGCGCTGGCTGAAGCAGCGATTCGTGCCGGAATGGATGCCTATTTCGGGTATCCGATTACCCCGCAATCCGAAGTACTCGAATATCTCACGCGCGAAGCTTACAATCGCACGGGCTGCACGATTCTGCAGGCCGAGAGCGAAGTTGCTTCCATCAACATGGTGTACGGTGCAGCCGGCGCCGGCGCGCGTGTCATGACATCGTCTTCCTCTCCCGGCATCAGCCTGATGCAGGAGGGCATTTCCTACATCGCGGGTGCGGAGCTTCCGTGTCTGCTTGTGAACATCAACCGCGGCGGTCCCGGACTCGGCACCATTCAGCCCTCGCAGGGCGATTATTTTCAGTCCGTCAAAGGTGGCGGCCATGGTGACTACCGTCTCATCGTGCTTGCACCGGCCACCGTTCAGGAAATGGCCGACTTCGTGCAGGAAGGCTGGGAGCTGGCGGACAAGTACCGCAATCCCGTTCTGATTCTTGCCGACGGTGCGTTGGGACAGATGATGGAGAAAGTCGAACTGCGTAAGCAGGTCGACCGCAATGCACATACTTCACCGGAATGGGCGACCACGGGCAAGACGAAAGACCGTGACCGCAACATCATCACCTCGCTGTTCATCAAGCCGGAAGAGATGGAGCAGGTCAATCTGCAGCTGCAGGCGAAATACCGCAAGATCGAGGAAGCGGAAACGCGTGTGCAGGAAATCAACACCGAGGATGCCGATTTCATCATCGTCGCCTACGGACTCTCCGCGCGTATCGGCCGCAAGGTCATGGAACAGCTGCGCGTGGCGGGCATCAAAGTCGGCTTGATTCGACCGATCACCCTGTGGCCGTATCCGTACGAGGCCGTTTCCCGTGCAGCGGATCATGTCAAGGGCTTCCTCTCGCTCGAGCTGAATGCGGGCCAGATGGTTGAAGACGTGCGTCTCGCCGTCAACGGCCGCTGTCCGGTCGGACATTACGGTCGCATGGGCGGCATCATTCCTTCCCCGGAAGAGGTGGTGGACGTCATCAAAACGATGTATTCGAAGTTATAAGGAGCGTGGCATAGATGGAAAACAACATGCAGGAAATCGAACATCACTACGATGAGATGAATATCATCTGCGAACGTCCCGCCGCGCTGCTCGACACGCGAATGCACTATTGTCCGGGCTGCGGACACGGCGTCGCGCATCGCATCCTCATGGAAGCGGTCGAGGAACTCGGCATCCAGGAGCAGACCATCGGTGTCGCACCCGTGGGTTGCTCGGTGTTCGCCTATCATTATATGAATGTGGACATGCAGGAAGCAGCCCATGGTCGCGCAACAGCCGTGGCAACGGGCATCAAGCGCTGCTATCCGGACAAGTACGTTTTCACGTATCAGGGTGACGGCGATCTTGCCGCCATCGGCACAGGTGAAACCGTACACACGGTCAACCGCGGAGAAAACGTGCTGATCGTGTTCATCAACAACGCCATTTACGGTATGACCGGTGGACAGATGGCGCCCACGACGCTGGTCTCGCAGAAGACCTCGACGACACCGTACGGACGCGAAGTGCCGTTCATGGGCAATCCGCTGAAAATTACCGAGCTGCTCGCGCAGCTGCCGGGTGCCTTTTACGTCACCCGTCAGGCGGTCAATACCCCCGCCAACGTACGCAAGGCCAAGAAAGCGCTGCTCAACGGATTGAAATGGCAGGCCCTGAAAAAAGGCACCTGCTTCGTGGAGATCGTCTCCAACTGTCCGACAAACTGGGGCATGAAACCTGTCGAGTCGAACAAATGGCTCGAAGAGAACATGCTGCCGTACTATCCGCTCGGTGATATGAAAGTACCGTCAAAGGAGGAGTTAGAGAATGGTTGAGGAAGTCATTTTTGCCGGATTCGGCGGCCAGGGCGTGCTGTCGATGGGACAGGTTCTCGCGTACTCCGGAATGATCGAAGAGCGCGAAGTGTGCTGGATGCCGTCATATGGTCCTGAAATGCGTGGCGGTACGGCGAACTGCATCGTCACGGTCAGTTCTGATGAAATCAGTTCACCCATCATCGGGAAATTCGATACGGTCGTGGCTCTGAACCAGCCTTCTCTCGACAAGTTCGAGGAAGCGGTCAAACCGGGCGGCACGCTGATCTATGACAGTACGAACATCATCGACCCGCCGAAGCGCAGCGATATCGATATCGTACCGATTCCCGCAAGCGAGGAAGCCGTCAAGCTCAAGAATACAAAGATCATGAACATGATCGTGCTGGGCGCGTTTCTCGCCAAGCGTGAGACCGTAAAAATCGAGACCGTGCTCAAGGCGCTCAAGCAGGTGCTGCCCGAGCGGCATCATCACCTGATTCCTCTCAACGAGCAGGCACTGCAGCGTGGACAGGAACTTGCCACAGCTTCCGTTCCTGTCGCCTGACCGCTGCCGGTTTTTCGGATAATTCGTTTCCATGCCATGCGCTCCCGTACGAATGTGCGGGAGCGTATTGCCTTTGACCGTGTGTTCGGCAGGACCGGCGGGGGAGCAGGGCGGCAAGGATATTTCATTGCGCGGGAACTTTCTACGTGGTATTCTGTGTAAATCGTACAGTTACAAAGCGGTAACTTGACGCCCTTTCATGTGTTTACCCGGTATGAAATCTTCAATAATTTTTCCAGTACTGCTTTTCTTTTCCAGCTTCGCCGCCCAGGCGCAGCTGCGTTTTGACGCACTGGAAAAGGATTTCGGCGATTTGCGTCCCCTCGAGACGCGGAACATGGAATTCCGGGTATACAATGATGGTGCTACCACCGTGCATCTCGCCGAACCGAAGCCGTCGTGCGGCTGCACCGCCACAATTCTCGAGCATTCCGAGCTCGAACCGGGCGGAAGCACCGTCATCGGTGTGCGTTTTCACGCCTCGCCGGGTATGATGGGGCCGATGACCAAGTCCATCGCCATCAGTACGCTCGAGGAGGGGAGTCCGAAGCATGCCGCGACCCTGCGTATTCATGCGCGCGTCATCGGAGACGTCATCTATGAACCTGGCGTGCTGCGATTTTCTACGGTGATCGGCGATACGGTGCAGATGCAACTCGTATTGATATCCAACACTGATCATGATGTTCCGCTGCGGGACATTACCGCCTCGATGCTGGCATATGTCGACACGTCTGAGGGCAATACCTATCGTGTCGCGAATGTTCAGACCCGGCCGTTTACAGCGTTCCATCTCGAGAAGGAAGCTGAGGAGGTCCGCGCGGGCGATTCGACCATCGTCACTCTCACGATGATCCCCGGTGAAAAGGGGCAGATCAACGGAAGCATACGCATCCCCATTCCGAATGCCGAACTCCGTGTGCCCGTCACCGGTGTGGTGCTTCGGACCCGGGCGCCATAGCGTCAGCATGTCTGGCGTTCGAGCGTTGCTCGTAAAAGGTCGAATTGTTATTTTTCATTGATTATTCAAATCATCGGAGGTAGATAGAATGAACATCATGAAGACGCTTATGGCGGCGGTATTGCTCGTGCTTGTCGCGGCACCGTTCGCTTTCTCGCAGACGAACACACCTGCGCAGGACCAGTGCCTGAAGCTCGAAGGGACTTCGGATTATTACTTTGGCGAAATCGATCCAAATAATTCGGTAGAACACACGTTTATTTACGTGAATAACTGCGGGGAAACGATTGAAATCGAGCGCGCACGCGCCAGTTGCGGCTGCACCGCCGCCGTGCTTTCCGAAAAAGTCATTCCTCCCGGCGGCAAGGCCGAGATCCAGGTCAAGTTCACTCCTCCCCGCGGAAGCCGCGGCAAGGTGACCAAGACCGTGAGTGTGTATCTGAAGGGTGACGACAAGCCGTATTCCATCATCCGTTTTTCCGCGAAGATCAAGACGGATTTTGAAATCCATCCGCAGTACATTCAGCTGCAGAACTTCCACGTCGGCGACAAGGCCACGGGAAGCGTCGAGATCAAGAACGTATCTGAGGATGACCTCAATTTCGAAAGCATTTCCATCAACATGACTACGTATGCTGACACGGCCGGTGACGGACGCACGGTTGCCATGCCGCTTCGCGGTGCCACCGTGGAACCGACCAGCATGAAGATCAAGCCGGGTGAATCACGGCAGATCACGGTTTCCATGATTCCCGTGTTCAAGGGACAGATCAACGGTGCCGTTCGCCTGAAGACCAACAAGAATGAAGGCATCATCCAGGTCTGGGGTATTATCCGTGAGCGCGAGAAAGCCACGCTGCGTCAGACCGAGAATCAGAGCCGCGTGCTCAAAACCGACTAACGTCAGATAATCACCTATCCACGAAAGCTGGAGACCGCATGAAGAGGGTCATTCCCGAATACTCATCACTCGAGGACATCCTGCAGGACGCCATCGACAAGGAAAACGACGCCAGGCAGTTTTACACCGAGGCAGCGAATCTTGCTCAGGCTGCCGAAGTGCGCGACTTCCTTCTCGAGATGGCGGAAATGGAACGCGGCCACGCCGAAATGCTTGCCCGCAAACTCGAATCCCTCAAATCGGACAAGACCGTGATGGACGGTATTCTCTCCAGCTTTAACGACGAACCGGAACAGGATAAGGGCGAGTAAGCCTGATCTGAACCGGCGACAGAACCGGATACGCGCAGCGCATTATGTGCCTGCGCGTATTTTTTTATTCAGATTGCGATATCATTCGCTGATTCCGCTTGCTTTGCATCCGCCAATAATGTATATTACGGCCTGCCTCTCCACTTATAGTAAATACGGCGGCAATGTATCTGCCACATTGTTGCTGATGCACTGTCTCGTTGTTCGAGATTTGCCGCCGACAGCGTATTCGAATGGTCGAACTCCGAGACTGTTCGTGTCACATATATCACGACAGAGGCGTATGCATGGAAACAATGGATGTGCGCCGCTTCAGCGTTCGCGACAAGGGCACGCTGACCGCGGCAACACCCTCGTGTGATTCAGGCGAAGGGGTCGAAGGACAAAGAGCTGATCTAAACATCTCATGTGATAAACGTACCGGTGGGAACAGTCGCGAATTCATTTTTCGCTCGGGACGCATGCAGCGACTGAATTACGAGATCGCTCGCATCGCGCAGTTTGATTTCGATGTATTGCTGCTGGGCGAAACCGGGGTGGGGAAGGACCTGATTGCCGCTGAAATACACAGACGGAGTGGGCGGAGCGACAACCCGTTTCTCCCAATTCCATTGAGAAGCTTGAATCCTACCCTCCTGGAATCCGAGTTGTTCGGGCATGAGCGTGGTGCGTTCTCGGGGGCCGAAGTGGCAAAACCGGGCAAATTCGAAGTCGCGCATCACGGTACGGTGTACATTCCGGAGATCTCCAGCCTGAGCGAGGATATCCAACTGAAGCTGCTCTATTTCATGCAGTATAAAAGCTGTCTCAGAGTGGGAGAGGATCCAAGACATCGTGAGAGATGCTGCGACGTTCGGCTGATTTTCGCCAGCAACGACGATCTGGACGATCTCGTTCGTGATGGTTCATTGCGGGAGGATTTCTATTACAGGATCAAGGGGCTTTCAGTCAAGATCCCTCCACTTCGGGAACGAATAGAAGATATCGAAGTGCTTGCGAAACACTTCATTGAGAAATACGGACTCGGCGCCTCCTTCACGCTATGCGATTCAGCACTCAATGACATGATGCAATATTCATGGCCGGGCAACGTCAGGGAACTCGAGAACATGATTAAGGCGGAGATTCCCTTTGCTGAGGACGGAGTGATAGCACCAGGCTCGTTGCAGCCCTATGGAGGTTCCCACGCCGGGGCAGATGATTTGCGTCGATATGTCCAGGGCAGGAAGACGCTGCCCAGCTTTGACAGGATACTGGAGGAATTGCGCACCGTGTATTTTGCCGATGTGATGCGGCGTGCCGGACGTCATGTCCCTACTGCCGCACAGATTGCTGGCATGAGTGAGCAGGGATTCAGAAAAGCCCTGCGGAAACTTCAGGAAATATGACATGATACACTGAGCACAGAACTGCTCTCCAGGATTCATCATCCACGACTGCATGCAGAAACAACCCCGGTTTCGTTTTTCGAAACCGGGGTTGTTTCGTTTCCGGCAGGAATTGCCGATTCCAGCCCGGATTCTTCGTAGCAGATCTGGCGCACTTCTTGCAAGAAGACACCTGAACACAACCCCATGTTTTCAGGCCTGGATCAGAGCTTATGGTGGATCACTACAAACTATGTCCGCTGTGCGGACATTTCGTCCATATCCATTTCCCCGACAAATACTGTATCGCATGCGGCACGAAACTTATTGATTCGTGCACGTCATGCAATGCCCCGATCGAATCGCCGGTAGCGAGATTCTGTCCTCAGTGCGGTGGGGGATTAACCGTGATAAAAACAAGACAGAAATCGCGGGGAAGGGCAACTCGGACATGCCCGAGCTGACATCAGCTTCAGGTCGGTGTATCGAACACAGAAGAGTAATCAATACACGTTCTCAGCAAAAGCGAGGAGGAAACTGAAGCAGGCTATGAACCTGCAGAGGCACGATTATTCAATTGCAATCAAGGAGATGAAAAATGAGGAGAATCTACTTCATCGTGTGTGTATTTCTGCTGCTCGCAGGAAGCACCGCGTTGGCCGCGGAACTCGAGGTGGGCGCGGGAAAAACATATACTACTATACAGGCTGCCATCGATGCAGCCAGCGCGGGTGACATTATCAAGGTGTTCCCAGGGGCATACGACGAAACCGCGACCGGGCGGACGCCAAGCTATGCGGCAGCGTCTTACCAGTTCGGCCTCTTCATCGACAAGGATGATCTCGTCATCAAAGGTGTCGATGCAAGCGGGAATGATATCACGAGCTACGGTGCGGTTGCTGCTTCGATCAAGACGAATGCAACCAACAGTTTCGGGTATTCCGGAATCTTCGTGGATGCTGATGGTGTATCCATCATTGCGATGGAGCTCCTCGACAATTACATCCCAACCGGAGTGAGCAATAACAAGACCATCGAAGTGGTGGGGGACGACTTCACAATCAAGCACTGCATGATGAGCGTGTCTGATGGGGGTTGCGTGTATATCGGCGATGAACTGTTCGATGACGTCAACAACGTCTCCTACATTCAGCAATACCGCATCGAAGCAAATTATTTTGACAATGGCGGTTGTGTCGCCATCGTCAACGGGAGTGGATATACGGGAGCGCTTTCGGGGAAGCTAATTGTAGACAACGTATTCACCGGCGGAGGTTCGGTCGCGGATTGGTACGCGATCGGGTTCAGTGGATCCGGTGGTGTGCCCTGGTATGTGCATCCTACTGGCGGCGCAACCGTTGCAGGGAACACTTTTGAAGAACACACGGAGTATATCAAGGCACGTGGGACGGTGGACGAAGCAAGTATGGATTGGCTCTCCTGGTGGCAGAACAACAGCTTCGTCAATGGCGTGATCACACTGCAGGATGAAGCCGCATTTACTCCACGACCGTATTCGTATCCCTCCGGAACGTATACATTCATCAACGTCCGCAGAATCGCTTCCGTCATCCAGAAAGAAATTGATGTCGTCGCACAGAATGGGGACGCCATTCATGCCAAACCCGGGACGTACGATGAAAACCTGGCGTTCGATGTCGGTGTGAAACTGTTCGGAGAAGCGGGAGCGGCTGCTACGGTGCTGGACGGGCTATCGCTGATCCAGGCTTCCGGTGTGACGATTCAGAATTTCACCCTGACAAATGCGGCAGGGAATTATGCCGTGAATTCGACGTACGGCGGACTGACCATACAGGACAATATCGTCACGCAGGTGGGGAATACTGTCGGCGGGAATGTTCATGCTGTACACGTTGCGCTCGATCGCGACAACATCTCTGACGTGGTGATCAAGGATAACAGCTTCAGCCAGATCGGGAACGCCACAGGCGGCTCTACTTCGGCTATCGGGCTGACACAGCGCAGTTCTATTAATACGTTGACGAATCTGCTCGTGCAGGGGAACACCATAGCAGATATCGACGCCAATCCTGCTCTCACTGGAGGAAAAGGGGTATACGGTATCCTCCTCGGAGTTGGTGGAACGGGCGGAGGCACGATTGCGAATGCGAAAATCCTGAACAACAACATCAGCGATCTCAGTGGCAAATGGGCACACGCCATCGGACTCGAAGGTAACACGCCGAACGCGCTGGTATTGTACAATACTATTTCGCAGCTGAGTAGCTCGAATGTGGGCACCATACCCCCGACACCGCCCAATCTTACGTTCTCGGATGCTGTCGCCATCAAGCTCGAAGAAAACAGCTACGCGAACACTGTCACGATCTCTTACAATAATATCGGAGCGAACCTCGACGCGGGTATTATTAATTCCACGCCGCAGCAGGTGATGGCGGAACTGAACTGGTGGGATGATGCTGATGGACCGATAGACATCTTCGGAACGACGGAGGTCGATCTCGCAAGCTGTGGCAGCGTATCTGTCGCCGACATGCTGAACATCGCACCAGCTGCAGGACTTGGCACTATCGTGATGGGTGACGGACTTGTCGATTACTGTCCATGGCTGGGTAGCAGCGTCTCGAGTCCGAGTATCGCAATCGCCTCCTGTCCCGTACAGCTCACGGTAGCAAATCCGTCCGTTGACGTTCCATTCGTGTACTCCGACGGTCCCATTGATGCACTCTTCGGCTACTCATTGATCTTCAAATACGATCCAACAGTCGTGAGTGTGGATCTTGGTGACATCACCGAGGGGAGCCTCCTCGGAAGCTCCACACTCTTTAACAAGCAGAAACTATCAGACGAGATCATCGGTGGCGTGACCTACGAGCGTGTACGCATCGATGCATCGCGGCTCAACCAGTCGAGTGGCGGCGTCAGCGGTCCGGGAACGCTCTTCTCCGTTGAATTTGACGCCGTTGCGGACTGTGGGCAGACGGATCTTCTCATTGAGATCCTGAACGTGCGCGATCCATACAATGCACCCATTTATGGAGTGGTCGCCACTGATTGCGCGATCGACGTGGATATTCTCGCACCGACGGTGGAGAATGTGCTGATCGCGAATACGACTGTGCAGCCGATCACGGGCTCGCATGAGTATGCAAAGGATA
>JAHLLD010000022.1 GCA_020444325.1 bacterium | reverse complement strand
CAAAACGGACGACACTGATCAGTGGGAACACGGACAAAACGGACGACACTGATCAATGGGAACACGGACAAAACGGACGACACTGATCAGTGGGAACACGGACAAAACGGACGACACTGATCAATGGGAACACGGTTCTCACGGATTTCTGCGGATTTTCACGGAGGAGTGTGATAGCCGAGTTTGTAAGCATCTGTGGTAGTTGTTTTCGAGAGTTGAATCAACTGGCACAAAAGTCTACAAATTCGGCTTTCCCCCCTCTTCCGTGAAAATCAGTGATACCCGTGAAAATCCGTGTTCCCACTGATTCGTGCTATCCGCTTCGTTCGTGTTCCCACTGATTCGTGTTATCCGCTTTGTCCGTGTTCCTATATCCCTGCGGAGGGGCACAGAGGGGCGATGATGCACTCGGTACATTTTGGGCGGCGGGCGATGCAGGTTTTGCGTCCATGGAGAATGAAGAGATGACTGGCATCGGTCCATTCTTTCTTCGGGGTGATGGAGCAGAGGTGCTGCTCGATGATTTCGGGATTCTGTGAGTCCGTGAGCTCGAGCAGGTTGCTGATACGCTTGACGTGTGTGTCGACCGGGAAGCCGGGGACGCCGAATGCGTTGCCGAGCACGACATTCGCAGTTTTCCGGCCAACGCCAGGGAGTGCCACGAGTTCTTCCATTGCTGAGGGGACGCGTCCGTTATGTTCACGCATCAGGACCTGGCAACAGGCTTTGATGTTTTTGGATTTGTTCTGGAAAAAGCCCGTGCTGCGGATGATTTCCGCTATATCTTCCTGATCCGCAGCGGCCATGGCTTCCGCGGTGGGGTAGCGCGCAAAAAGATCGGGTGTCACCATGTTCACGCGCTCATCAGTACACTGTGCCGACAGAATGGTGGCTATGAGCAGCTGAAAAGGGTTTTCGTGCAGAAGCGCACAGGCGGGAACCGGGAAATCCTTGCGCAGCGCACGGAGAATTTTGCGCATGCGTGCCTTTTTTTCCTTATCCGATTCCGTGTGGAAGAGGGACATCTTCTTTGCTGTCATTGGCGGATTTTAGTATACTTTTCAACTATCAATATGCGTCTCGCCGGTCTGCCCTCGTCGCGAAGCAGCATGGATCTTCACTGGAGTCAATGTACGGTATTTTTATGAAACGCTGTTTTCTCCTCGTTCTCCTCTGCTCATCGTTGTGCATGGTGCAGGCCCAGGCACAGCTGCGCGGATATCCTTTTGCACCGCGTCTGCATTCGATGCGCCTGGGTCTTGAGGCCGGACTCGGGGTGCTGGGTGGCGACCTCACGAAGGAAAGCCAGAATTATCATTTTCGTCCCATCGGCAATGTTGAATTCTCATACATTCTGCATCGCAATGCCGCGGTGGGACTCTATGCGGGGGGCGGCGTGCTCCGTTCGACGCTCGATGAGTACGAGTCGAACACGGATTTCCTCAACGCCGGTGTACTCCTCGAACTGCGAATCCCCGCTCTTCGGGGCAGCGTGTTTCCAATTTTCCAGGTACGCGGTGGCGCGGTAAACATATATCCGGAGCAGCGTATCGCGCGGGAAATGTTTTCGCTTCCGTCCAGCTGGCAGTTTGCCTACAGCGGCGCCCTGGGCGTCGAAATCATTTCCTGGCGTCGTCTCGGTGTTCGGGCGCTGTTCGGCGTCACATATACGACCTCGGACGACTGGGACATGATTACACGTGGTGCGGACAACGACGGCTTCTCCTGGGCCCTGCTCTCGATGCACTACTATTTTGTCTTTCGACGCTGAGCCGACAGTATGCAGTGTTTCTTCGTAGCCGACCTGCACGGGCATGCACATCGGTATCATATGCTCTTCTCGCGTATTGCAAGCGATCGTCCTGCTGCAGTGTTTTTCGGGGGTGATCTGCTGCCATCGGCCGCACCTTCGGCTGAGGGATTGTATCCACCGGGAGGGGATTTCCTGCACGATTTCTTCAAGCCTCAGCTGCGCACCTTGCGGGAACAGCTGGGGGAGGATTATCCCTCGATTTTTCTCATACTCGGAAACGATGATGCGCGAAAACTGGAAGCGCGTTTTCAGGATGAGAACGCTGAAGGACTCTGGAAATATGCACATTCTGCATATTTCTCCTGGGAACCGTATGCAGTTTGCGGATATTCCTGCGTTCCACCGACGCCGTTTCAGCTTAAAGACTGGGAGCGCTACGATGTTTCGCGCTTCGTCGATCCCGGCTGTATTTCCCCGGAAGCAGGCCGGCGCAGTGTTGCTGCCGATCCGCATGCGATCCGGTACGGTACGATTGCAGACGACCTCGCGGCGCTAACCGGCGAACGGGATCTGTCCCGCACCATCATGCTCTTTCATTCGCCTCCATATCAGACTTCGCTCGATAGGGCGGCATTGGACGGCAAGACGGTGGATCATGTGCCGCTCGATGTGCATGTCGGCAGCATCGCCATCCGCAGGCTGATAGAAGAGAGGCAGCCGTTGATTACGCTGCATGGACATGTACACGAATCCGCTGCACTGACCAGATCGTGGAAACAGCAGCTGGGGAATACCTGGATGTATTCCGCCGCTCATCGCGGGAAAGAACTGGCGCTGGTGCGTTTCGACCCTGCCGCCCCCTCCGAAGCCACAAGGGAATTGATCTAGAGCTTATTCAGACACACTGCGCAGCAGCCGTGCTGCATCGGTGACGGCACTGATCTTGACGGCGTAGCTGCTTTTTTTTGCGATGTCTTCATCGGTGACGTAGTGCACGTCGAGCAGGTTGTCTGACTGATAGCCCGTGCGCAGAAAATTCGTTTCCGCCAGGCTCGTGCCCCAACCCAGGAAGAAGCTCTCAAGCCTGCTGCGTTGCTCCGGGCTGGCATCGATGTGTACGAGCAGATCGATGTCGCTGGAAGGGCCCGCAGTTCCATTCTTCGTACTGCCGAACAGGTACAGCGCCTTGATGCCAAAGTCCTTGAGGTCGATGTCATTTGCGAGGCGGTCTGTCATACGCTGACGCCACTCCCAGTGATCCTCGCTGCCCTGTGGAAGCGCGGCGTATTCCTGCGTGACGGCAGGAACCTCCCTTGGCTCATCCAGGTAGCCGACGGCCTGTTCAAGATCCGCGTTCATGAGTACGCGCAGCACTTTGCCGTCGTTGCCCTGCGGCACATCCACGACAAACACGCAGTCGGCATACTCTGCGTAGTCAGGAAGGAGGTCGGCGAGCATATTTTTGCTGTGCGTGAGAAAGCTCTCGTTGAACACGACGCCTTCGTCGTCGGGATAAATGGGGAGATAGCGTATCCCTGCTTCGACCAGGTCCTGGAAGAAATGGGTGCCGAAAGAGAGGTCGGGCGTGTACCCGCCCTGTTCCCGCGCGAGTTCGACAAGAAGGGCGGTGTTGTTGATCTCCGAGTACGAAACGCTTACGCCCAGCTTGATGTCGCCACGACTGCCCCAGCGTCCCGGTCCCATAAGCACGAACTGCCGTTTCGGAAGCAGTTTGTTGAGTTTCCCGACGATGCGTCCCACGGTCACGAGCTGATTGCGCTCATGAAGTTCGGCGTATCGCTGGGGGTGGACGTACACGACATGGGTGATCTCCGGAAGCAGCCCGTTGGAAATAAATCGGTTTGCCGTGAAAACGAGTTGCTCCCGCTTGATGTCCTGCGGGATAGGGGCGGGGACGTTATGCCGGGTGAAGCTCTGCGGGCGGCATTGCAGGATATACAGATGCGTTCCGTCGCTGGCGAATTCAATATCCACCGGCGTGCCGATTTTTTCCTGCAGCAATTTCAGCATGTCATGCACTTCGCGGACGAAGCCGCTGCCGTTAATCAGTCCGTCAAAGGTCACTGCATACGTGTCGCGTTCAAAATCGAGATCAAAGCCGAAGGGACGGCGTATACTGTGTCCGTCGAACTGCGACACGACGCTGTTGATGTTCGGATAGTCGTTCCCGGCCTCCCGCAGCAGGTCGAGGATGTCGATGGTCTCGAAGGTTTCTTTCTCGAGATTGATGACATCTATTTTCTTCGGTGAGTAACGCACGATCTCATCGGGCGTGACGTTGACGCGCAGGGACGGCTGTCCCGGAGCGAGCAGCACGGGATAATCGTCTCCAACGCGGTCTACCGCCCGAGTCCCGAGTCCCGGTACCAGCCGTATCAATCCATCCTCCCGCTTGATGCGGGGAGACCAGCGGAATTCGTTGTTGCTGAACGCAACACCCGACCAGGCAGGCATCAGGTATTTGCCCACGCGGGCGCCAACCACTTCCTGAATCATGATGCCCATCTCTTCATGGAAATCCAGAAGTCCACGTTCCGCCCGGTACTCGATCGGATCGGGACCAAAGGTGGAGGCGTACACCTCGGCGATGGCATCCAGCAGGGCGGCGAGGCGTTCAGGTTTGCTCCCGGCATTGGCGAGGAAGAGGCTTTTGTACTTCCCGGAGAACGCGGCATTCACGCTGTCTTCGAGCAGACTTGAGCTCCGCACGATGAGCGGATTGTCGCCGAAGTCATCGAGGGCGACGGAAAGTCCCTTCATCAATTCAGGGGAGAAATACGAATTCTTGAACACCTGGATGATGGACGGGTATTCCTCGCGCACCTGTTCGATCTCGTGATACTTCTGATTGAAGACTTCTTCGAGATTGTTGTAGTGGATGAAATTCAGAATGCCGTCGGAGGTGATATACCAGGTTCGTGGAATGCGAATGTCCTGAAAACGTCCCGTCTCCGCGGCATCCTGCTTGAGGATGTGCCACGCCAGGAAAAGTCCTGAACTCTTCCCGCCGAGTCGTCCATGGCTTTTCTGATGGAAGATGGTTCGTCGCGTGAGTTCGAAGAAATCGTGCACGCCGAGGAAATTCTTTGCGACACTGATGTAGGGCAGTTGGTCGGTAAAGAAGCGGCGGATAAGGGAAACCCGCAGTCCCTTCTCCGTGGCTGGCGACAGTTCGATCCCTTCCGGAAAAATGTGATAATAGCGTCCCAGTGCATCCACGATTTCCGACAGTGTTGTGTCAAGGTTCTCGACCGTATTGACGAGGAAGGATGCCTTGTCGTCCTTGATCCATTTCTGGATCAGCATCAGGATGTCATCACCGCTGAGATGTTCCGCCGCGATCTGAAAGATTTCGTCACTGGATGCGATGAAATCATGCAGCTGTTCCCGCTGCCTGGGACGGTTGCTCTCACTGAAAACGTCTACCTGTTCGAGCCGTGCGCTGAATCGCTGCATCAGGTCGCATGCCGTACGAATGCCAGCCCAGCAGAGGCGGTTGAGCATTTTCCGCGAGATGCGTGTATAGAGCGACTGATCCGTTCGCCGCAGCATCTCAAGGATGACTTTCCACTCCTCGCGTTTTTTCTCGGCGAGCTGTTCTTTGAGTCCCTGCCATTCGTTGAACGCGCTCTTCAGGCGATGATGGAGGATATGGTGACCGAGACGCTCCGCGATGGTATTGATGAGTTTGCGCTCCTCACGCAGGAAGGGCCCTTCGTCCGCCGGTCCCACTTCGCTCGTGTAGAATACCTCAATGCGTCCTTCGATCTTGTCCTGGATCACGATGTCGCTGCGCAGTTTCCAGCGTGTTTCGGAGAAATCCTCGGAGGTATAGCTGCGCTTGCCGAAGACTATGCGCGCGCGGCAGATATCCGGGAATTGCCAGCCCGGTGGAATCGCCCGGATGACACCCTCAAACACGCCGTCCAGGTCTTCATCCTTTCCGGTCAGCACTTCTTCGACATGGTAGAGGCAATTGAGTTCTTTTGCGCGTTCGCCCAGTGCGTAAAGAAGGTCCCCGAGAGATTTTTCCTTGTTCTTCATTCCATGCTGCCCGGCTGATGATTCGCGGTCCTGCTGCTGTTTCGCTCAAAAAATAGTGAAAGCTCCGGCAAGGGGAAAGCGCAAACTGCGGGTGCGATTCCATGAAACGGATATCGCGGTACGAATTGAGTATGCGAGCGAAATGACGTACTTTGCCTGAACGGTAGGGAGGGCGTGAGCCTGAGGTCCTGGCCATCCCTGCCTGCAGGTCCTGAACACTTTCACGCGGAGTACACATGAGCGGTGAATCCTTCAATCCCTATCGCATGGCACAACAGCAGTTCGACGGTGTTGCCGAGCAGCTCGGACTCGATGAGGCGACGCGCAATTTTCTGCGCGTGCCCGATCGCGAACTGCACTTCAACATTCCCATCCGCATGGATGACGGCAGCTATCAGGTATTCCGTGGCTTCCGCATTCAGCACAACGACGCACGGGGTCCCTGTAAGGGCGGTGTCCGTTTCCATCCCCAGGAAACCGTCGATACCGTGCGCGCGCTGTCGATGTGGATGACCTGGAAAACCGCCGTGGTCGACATTCCGCTCGGTGGCGGCAAAGGTGGTGTCGTCTGCGATCCGCACAATCTTTCCATGCGTGAGCAGGAAGCGCTCTGCCGCGGCTGGGTGCGTAAAATCGTCGATTCTGTCGGACCTGATCGTGACGTGCCTGCACCGGATGTGATGACTTCGGGACAGCACATGCTCTGGATGCTCGATGAGTATGAGCAGCTGGTCGGACACAAGGCGCCCGGTTTCATCACGGGAAAGCCCATCGGGCTCGGCGGGTCGCTGGGCAGGCTGGAAGCGACGGGGTTCGGCGTCATTTACGTATTGCGCGAAGCGTTGGGCGAACTCGGAATGCGTCTTGACGAAAGCACCGCGTCGGTACAGGGTTTCGGCAACGTCGCGCAGCATGCGATCGAACTTTTTCATTCCTACGGTGGGAAAGTGATTTGCGTGTCGAGCTGGGATCAGAAGGAACAGGCTGCGTTCTGCTTCAGAAAGAAAGATGGCATCGATTTGAAGGAATTGCGGACGATGACCAACAGCTACGGCGAGATCAGTCGGGACAAGGCAGCTGGCGCAGGGTATGAAGTGCTTCCGGGCGATGATTGGATTGCGCAGGAAGTTGATGTGCTGATGCCCGCGGCGATGGAAAATCAGATCAACCGCGACACGGCGCCCGCGATCCGCACCAGCGTGAAAGTGATTGTCGAAGGTGCGAACGGTCCGACCACGCCCCCGGGTGACGAGATTATCCGCGAGAAGAATATCTGGCTGATTCCTGACTTCCTTGCCAACGCCGGAGGGGTTACCTGCAGCTACTTCGAGCAGGTGCAGAGCAACATGAATTACTTCTGGACACGCGACGAGGTGATCAGCAAGCTCGATACGAAGATGACCGATGCATATTACGCTGTTTCCCAGCTGGCACATCGCAGAAATATTCCCATGCGTGAGGCTGCCTATATGATCGCGGTCGCGCGTGTCGCTGAGGCATGTAAAATGCGCGGATGGGTGTGAAAACTTCATGCTTCCGTATCATGCACAGGACGACGAGGTTACCCAGCTGATTCATCATTTCGGTGTGGACGGGACCATCCCGAAAACGCATCAGCTGGATTTCAAGGACCTCATGAATTTCCGCATCAACCGCATTCTGCTGGTGTCGAGTCTCTATGACTACTACACACTGGTAGAAGACGGACAACTCACCGAGGCGGTGTTCAATGAGTATTCCGAACTCAACCTGCATTATGCCCCGCACATCACCAGGGTAAACAGTGGGGAAGCGGCGCTTCGCCTGCTCGAATCACAGGACTTCGATCTCGTGATCAGCATGCTCCGGCTGGGAGATATGGACCTGGCCTCATTCTGCGGCAATCTCAAACGTCAGCATCCGGATCTGCCCATGGTGCTGCTGTCGTTCCAGTCGGTGGAATTCGACATGTTCATGAAGTCCATGGACGTCGCGAACTTCGATAATGTGTTTGTCTGGTCGGGTGACCGCAAGCTTTTCCTGGCAATCATCAAGCTGCTCGAGGATATCCGCAACGCACCGGTCGACTGCCTGGAATTCGGCGTGCGCACGATTTTGCTGGTGGAGGACAGTCCCTGGTTCTACTCGTCCTATCTCCCGCTGATATATGCAGAACTGATCACGCAGGTACAGGACCTGATTGAGGAAGGAAAAAACTTTGCGGACAAGCTGCTCCGTCAGCGTGCACGACCGAAGATTTTTCTTGCCACCTCGTATGAAGAGGCGGCAGCCATTCACAGGAAATACGGTGATACCATGCTCGGTATCATTACCGACATGCGTTTCTCCCGGAAAGGGGAGATGTCGGAGGAAGCGGGATTGAAGTTTGCGCGGGCGGTGCGGGAAGTGCATCCTGAGCTGCCGATACTCGTGCAATCTTCCAATACCGTCATGCAGATGAAGCTGGAGCAGGAAGGTTTTACCTTTGCGGACAAGAATTCGCGAATGCTGCTGCAGTCGCTGAGCGACTTTATGAAGTACAATTTCGGTTTCGGTGATTTTATCTTCCGCACACCGGATGGAAGCGAAGTGGCTCATGCGCGCAACATGCGCGAACTCAAAGACAAGCTGCGCTTCGTCCCTGAAGAGTCGATTCTCTACCACGCTGCTCGGGATCATTTCAGTAACTGGCTCAAAGCCCGCACGCGCTTCGAACTGAGCAATAAGCTCAAACCGGTGAAGGTCTCGGAATTCGAGTCCGCCCAGGAGTTGCGCAGCTACCTGCTCAAAGCAATCAGTGACCATCTCATCCAGGATCAGAAAGGCGTTATCACGGATTTTGCACGCAGCGACTACGACCCGGAAGACACCTTCCTTCGTATCGGCAGCGGATCGCTTGGAGGGAAGGGCCGTGGTCTCGCGTTCACGGACAATCTCCTGCGAAAATATCTCTCGGCGGATTACTTCCCCGGTGTCCGTGTATCCATTCCACGAACCATCGTACTGGGCACTGACGTTTTTGCGCAGTTTATCGAGGAGAACAATCTGCTCCCGCTTGCTGTGCAGAACGTGACAGACCAGGAAATCCTGCGTGCTTTCCTCGCGGCTGCGCTTCCTGCGACTGTGATCGGAGACATCCGTGCAATTCTCGACAAGGCCCGTTTCCCGATCGCTGTGCGTTCGTCCTCTCTGCTCGAAGACGCGATGTACCAGCCGTTCGCTGGAATCTATGCGACGATCATGATTCCGAACAGCAGTCCCGATCCTTCGGTACGCTTCCACAATCTGACACAGGCGATCAAATACGTCTTCGCATCGACATACTTCCGCCAGGCCAAGAATTACATCGAAGCCACCTCCAACCGTATCGAAGAGGAGCGGATGGCGGTGATCATTCAGGAGATGGTCGGCGAGCGGCATGGACGGTATTTCTATCCGCATGTTTCGGGTGTGGCCCGATCCTTCAATTACTATCCCTTCGGGAAGGCGACGCAGAAAGACGGGGTGGTCAATCTTGCGCTCGGACTCGGGAAAACCATTGTCGAGGGAGGGACGAGCCTGCAATACAGCCCGGCATATCCGACGGTCTACCCGCAGTTCGGCACAACGCGGGATCTCTTTCACAACTCGCAGCTCAAATATTTCGCACTCGACCTCGAATCGGACATCGTGCGCAAATATCCGAACGAAGATCAGCATCTTGTCGAACTCGATCTCGCGGATGCAGAGCAGCACGGTACACTCGATTACTGCGCGTCGACCTATGTCGGACAGGATGACCGGCTGTACGAGGGCATCAGACGGAGCGGCCCGCGGATCCTTACGTTCGCCCCACTGCTCAAATCCGAGGTTATCCCGCTCAACCAGGCGGTCAGACTGCTTATCAGCATCTGTGAAACCGCAGTCAACTGTCCGGTAGAAATTGAGTTCGCCGTCAAACTGGGTAAGAACAGTCCCATGCCCGCTGAATTCAGTTTTCTCCAGCTTCGTCCCATGGTCAAGCAGGAGGGACATTTCAATGTCGATCTCGACAGCATCGACCAGGAACGTATCGTATTTCAGAGTGAACAGACACTGGGAAATGGCAGCAAACGTCTGCGCGACGTGATTTACATCAAACCGGAAACCTTCGATGCAATGAAAACGCGTCAGATGGTTCGGGAGATAAATGAGGTCAACGCAGACCTCCTCGCCGCCAGGCGGCCGTATCTCCTTATCGGTCCCGGACGCTGGGGCTCTTCCGATCCTTCGCTCGGCATCCCTGTCGGTTTCTCCGACATCTCAGCTGCCACCGCAATTGTCGAAACCAGTCTGCCGAACATGATCATTGATCCCTCGCAGGGATCCCATTTCTTCCAGAATCTCACGTCCTTCCGCATTACCTACTTCACCCTGCGGCATTACAACGAAGAACACAGTATCGATTGGGACTGGCTTTCTGCACTTCCCGCCGTGGCCGAGACCACATACCTCCGGCATGTCCGCGCTGAAGAAGACATGGAAATCATCGTCGATGGACAGAGCGGTCAGGGCGTCGTGCTGAAAACTCCGTTCAAGCAGGGAGATCACTGATCTCGCGGATTGTAACGGCTGTTCACGGAGATATCATAAACAAAAGAGACACTCCCGCCTGTGGCGGGAGTGTCTCTTTTTCATCCGTCCCGCGAAGCGGGACTCCTGCGCTTGAAGGTGCCGAAGGCACCGAAAAGCTATGTAGCTCCGCCGTCAGGCGGAGCTAAGGCGTGAAAATGAGAGAAGGCCGAAGCCTTCTCTCATTTTCGCTACTTACACGATGCCCTGAGCCATCATTGCGTCGGCGACTTTGAGGAAGCCGGCAATGTTGGCGCCGTTCACGTAGTTGCCCGGGGTACCATAGGTTTCCGAGGCGTTGACGCAAGCGTCGTGGATGTTCTTCATGATGTTCTTGAGGTGGCCGTCCACTTCCTCGCGAGTCCAACCCATGCGCTGGGAATTCTGGCTCATCTCGAGTCCGGAAACAGCGACACCACCGGCATTGGCTGCCTTGCCCGGTCCGTAAAGGATGCCCTTCTCGACGAAGAGATCCACGGCGTCCGGCGTGCTCGGCATATTGGCGCCTTCAGAAACGACGTAGCAGCCGTTCTCGAGCAGCGTCTTGGCATCGTCGCCGTTGAGTTCGTTCTGCGTGGCGCAGGGCAGTGCGACCTGGCACGGAACCTTCCACACGCCCGTACCTTCATAGTATTCGGCGTTCGGGAACTGATCGGCGTATTCTTTGATGCGGCCACGGCGGTTGTTCTTCAGATCCATGACGAATTCCCACTTCTCCTTGCTGATGCCATCGTTGTCGACGATGTATCCACCGGAGTCGGAGAGCGTCACGACCTTGCCGCCCAGCTCGTTGACCTTCTCGACGGCGTACTGCGCCACGTTACCGGAACCGGAAACGGTGACCGTCTTGCCTTCAAAGCTTTCGCCACGCGTGGCGAGCATGTTCTGTGCGAAATACACAGCGCCGTAACCGGTGGCTTCCGGACGAATCAGGGAGCCGCCCCAGCTGAGGCCCTTACCGGTGAGCACGCCCTCAAAGGCGTTGCGGAGCTTCTTGTACTGGCCGAACATGAAACCGATCTCACGGCCGCCCACACCGATGTCGCCGGCGGGAACGTCAGTGTTCGGTCCGATATGACGGAAAAGCTCGCTCATGAAGCTCTGGGTGAAACGCATGACTTCGTTGTCAGACTTGCCCTTCGGATCGAAATCCGATCCGCCCTTGCCACCACCCATCGGCAGCGTTGTGAGGCTGTTCTTGAAGACCTGCTCGAAACCGAGGAACTTGAGGATGCCGAGATTCACGCTCGGATGAAAACGGAGGCCGCCCTTGTAGGGACCGATTGCGCTGTTGAATTCAATACGATATCCACGGTTGACCTGGACGTCGCCATTGTCGTCTACCCAGGGGACGCGGAACATAATGACACGCTCTGGCTCCACGATCCGCTCCAGGATATTTGCTTTGCGGAACTCCGGATGCTTATCGACTACGGGTAACAGCGAGCCGATGACTTCCTCCACTGCCTGGTGAAACTCGGGCTGGGCGGGATTCTTCGCCTTGACCCCGTTCATGAATTCGGTTAATGCGGTTGACATGGAACACTCCTTGTAACTATTGAGTGGTGAAGTGAAGGGGGCAATGATCAGAACTACTCTGAACGTTAGCCATATCAATGCTGTACGTCGTTGTCGATAGCTGGGAAATTCTCAAATAGGGCGGTCAGACTGTGAAAAAAAGGGAATAAGACCCTGAATGCTTTGGGTCAAAACTACGATGATTGGCAGAATCGTATTGTAGGGGTATTACTCTGCATTTTGTAGGGAATACCCTACAGCGTGATGGGAGCGAAAATATGCAGAAAATGCATACTTCCGGGAGGTATCCCCGGGCTTTTTGATCTGTTGGCTTGCGCGCACTGGGGCTCGAACGTACTTTGTAGCAGTTGTATCATCACGGATGGCGGCATATGAAACGCAGACGCATCAAACGCGACGAGCTACGGGATCTTATCATCGAATCGGGGTTTTCGAGCAGCGACATCAGTCCTCACGATCTCGATTTCAAAGACCTGATGCGTTTTCGTGTCAACAACATCCTTCTCGTTTCCAGCCGATACGATTTCTACACTCTTGTCGATGACGGTCAGCTGACGGAAGCAATCTTCAGCGAGTACCTGGAACTGAACCTGCACTATGCCCCCTCGATCACACGCGTGTATTCAGGCGAAGCCGCTCTCGAAGCACTGGATCAGCATCAGTTCGATCTCGTGATCACTATGATGCGTCTTGGTGACATGAGCCTCGAGGCGTTTTGCAGCGCCGCGAAGGAGCGGAACAAGGATATTCCTGTTGCACTGCTCGGATATCAGAGCAAGGAGCTGCAGGTGCTGCTCAATCGCGGAGCCATCGACCTGTTTGACCGTGTGTTCATCTGGTCTGGGGACCGCAAACTTTTCCTGGCCATTATCAAGTTGCTTGAGGACTGGATGAACGCGCGCACGGACTGCAACGATTTCGGCGTGCGGGCCATTATTCTCGTGGAGGATTCCCCCCAGTTTTATTCCTCGTTTCTCCCGCTCATATACACCGAGCTGATCAAGCAGGGACAAATGCTGATCGAGGAGGGAAAAAACTTTGCCGAGAAACTCTTGCGCCAGCGCGCGCGTCCGAAAATCCTTCACGCCACAAATTTCGAGGAAGCCTGGCGCTATTTCCACAAGTACCGCAAGGAATTGCTCGGCATCATCACCGATATCAAATTCCCCATTGAAGGGAAGGAAGATGACAGGGCGGGGATCAAATACATCCGCCGTGTGCGCGAAAAATGTCCTGAGCTCCCTGTCCTCGTGCAGTCGTCGCGCGAGGATCTGCGCCAGGAAATCCTGAACCTCAACGCGGCCTTCGCCAACAAGGGCTCGCGTACCCTCCTGCAGGAAGTGCGGGATTTCATGCTGAACAATTTCGGCTTCGGCGATTTTGTCTTCCGCTATCCGAACGGGGAGGAGGTCGACCGTGCGCGCACCATCCGTCAGCTGCGGCAGAAGCTGCGCAGCGTGCCTGAGGAATCACTGCGCTTCCATGCATCGCACGACCATTTCTCCAACTGGCTGCTAGCACGCACGCGCTTTCGCCTCGCGGCGGAAATCAAACCCGTGAAGATCACCGAGTTCAAGTCAATGGACGAGCTGCGCACCTATATCATCCGCAAAATCGACGAACTTGTGATTTTCGATGAGCGTGGAATGATTGCCGAGTTTTCCGAGGACGAATTCGATTCGCCGGCCACCTTCCTGCGTATTGGACGTGGTTCGCTGGGAGGGAAAGCGCGTGGACTCGCGTTCATCGACAATATTCTCAAGAATTATCTCCACCCCTCGTATTTCCCGAATGTGCGTATCAAAATCCCACGGTCCACCATACTCTGTACCGAGGTGTTTGCACAGTTTATGGAGATGAATGGACTGCTGCCGATTGCGGTGGAGAATATTCCTGACGAGGATATTGTGGCGCGCTTCATGGAAGCGCGTTTCCCGGAGCAAATCGAAGACGATCTCCGGGCGCTGGTTGCATGGATTCCCACACCGCTGGCCATCCGATCCTCGAGTCTGCTCGAAGACACGCTCTACCAGCCCTTTGCCGGCATCTATGCAACCGTGATGCTGCCGAACAGCAACGATGACAGGGAAGTGCGTTTCCGCGAACTCGAGCATGCGATAAAGTATGTGTATGCATCTACGTATCTGAAAAGTGCCAAGAACTATATCGAAGCGACGGGCCATAGGATCGAAGAAGAGCAGATGGCCGTTATCATCCAGGAAATGGCGGGGAAGAGTTTCGACAACTATTTCTACCCGCATTATTCAGGTGTGGCACGGTCCTTCAATTATTACCCCTTCGGGGATGCAAGGCAGTCGGACGGTATTGTCAACCTGGCGGTGGGACTCGGAAAAACCATTGTGGATGGCGGTGTCAGCGCGCAGTTCTGTCCCCAGTACCCGACCATCCTTCCGCAGTTTGCAACGCGCAAGGATTATTTTTCCAATTCCCAGAAGCGATTTTTCGCCCTGAATCTGCAGTCGGATCCCCTGACGCAGAAGCCGAGTGAGGATGAGAACCTCGATTTGCTCGACACCAAAATTTCCGAGCAGCACGGAACGCTGGAGTACCTGGCGTCGACATACTCGACGGAGGACGATACGCTGTACGAAGGGACATTTCGCAAGGGCCTGCGGGTTATTAACTTTGCGCCCATTCTGCAGTCGGAGTTCATCCCGCTTGCAAAAGTGCTGCGTCTGCTCATGAAACTTTGCGAGACCGCGATGAATTGTCCGGTGGAAATCGAGTTCGCGGGCGTACTCGGCGAACACTTCGATGACATTTCCGAGTTTGATTTCCTGCAGGTACGACCCATGGTCAAGGAAGAAGGAAGTGTCGATCTGCGTGAAGATGCTATCGATGAATCGCAGTTGATGCTCAAGAGCGGAAACGTGCTCGGGAACGGTGTATATTTTCTGCGGGATATCGTCTACGTTCCGCCTGAACGTTTTGACAGTGCGAAGACCATGGATATGGCAGGGGAAATTGCAGCGCACAACAAGAGGCTGCTTGCGGAAGAGAAGCCGTACCTGCTTCTTGGTCCTGGCCGCTGGGGTTCATCGGATCCGTGGCTTGGCATCCCGGTGCGATTCACGGGCATATCGGGTGCGACGGCAATCGTCGAAACATCCTTGCCCAACATGCTGCCAGATCCTTCGCAGGGGTCGCATTTCTTCCAGAACCTGACGTCGTTTCATATTGCCTATTTCACGACGCGGCATTTCCGTGAGGAAGACTATATCGACTGGGAATGGCTGAACACGCTGGAGGTTGTCGAGGAAGGTCCATTTGTCCGGCACGTCCGTGCCCCGGAAGAGTTGGAGGTGCGTGTGGACGGTCAAAGCGGTGCAGGCATTATTCTCAAGCAACGCACGGGACAGGAGAAAAGGTATAACAAGGACGCCATGAGGGAAATCGCCAACCCCCTCGGTTCCTGATGTTCTTCGACCCGGCAGGTGCGTTCAGAAGGAATATAAAAACCCCGTCCGAAAGGACGGGGTTTTTTGCTTCACGCGGAGGGAGCGTGAAGCGAGCATTCATGAAGGAAGGAGGATTAGACGATGCCCTGTGCAAGCATGGCGTCGGCCACTTTCGTGAAACCGGCGATATTCGCACCGGCAACGTAATTGCCAGCGAGGCCATTATTGGCCGCCGCGTCGAGGCAGGATTGGTGGATATTCTTCATGATGCGATGCAAATGGTTGTCCACTTCCTCGCGCGACCAGCTCATACGAATGGAGTTCTGCGTCATTTCGAGTCCGGACACGGCAACACCGCCGGCGTTTGCAGCTTTGGCGGGACCATACATGATATCGGATCCGAGGATGAGATGTGCGGCATCGGCCGTGGTCGGCATGTTCGAACCTTCGCATATGACCTGGCAGCCATTGGCAATCAGAGCCTTCGCGTCTTCCGCATTCAGTTCATTCTGCGTTGCGCAGGGCAGGGCGATATCGCATTTCACTTCCCACGGATGTTTGTTGGGAACGAATTCGACACCGAACTGCTCGGCATAAGGCTCGACGATGTCCTGGTTGCTGGCGCGCAGCTCGAGCATGTACTCGACCTTGTCGCCGGTGATGCCTTCAGGATCGTGGATGTAGCCATCAGGACCGGACAGGGTGACAACCTTGCCGCCCAGTTCGTTGACCTTGGTCACTGCGCCCCAGGCGACGTTGCCGAAGCCGGAAACGGCAACGGTTTTGCCTTCGAAGCTCTGTCCCTTCGTCGCCAGCATTTCGGCAGCGAAGTACACCACGCCGAATCCCGTGGCTTCGGGACGAATGAGGCTGCCGCCCCATGAGAGTCCCTTGCCCGTCAGCACGCCGTCAAAAGAATTGCGCAGTTTTTTGTACTGCCCGAAGAGGAAACCGATTTCCTGTCCGCCCACACCGATATCACCGGCGGGAACGTCCGTGTTCGGTCCGATATGACGGAACAGTTCGCTCATGAAGCTCTGCGAAAAACGCATGATTTCATTTTTGGATTTGAACTTGGGATCGAAATCCGATCCGCCCTTGCCGCCGCCCATTGGCAGCGTCGTGAGACTGTTTTTAAAGATTTGCTCGAAACCGAGGAATTTGAGAATACTGAGGGTCACACTCGGGTGAAAGCGCAAGCCGCCCTTGTACGGACCGATGGCGCTGTTGAACTCGATGCGGTATCCACGATTGACGCGCACCTCACCATTGTCCGCAACCCAGGGGACGCGGAACATGATGACGCGCTCGGGCTCGACGAGTCGGTCGAGGATTTTCGCTTTTCGATATTCGGGGTGCCTGTCAAGAACCGGCAGAAGGGTCTCCACGACCTCTTCAACTGCCTGATGAAATTCTGCTTCGCCGGGGTTCTTGCCTTTGACTTCCTGCATGAAGTCGTTCAGTGCGGTAGCCATTGAGATTCCTCTCAAAAGTTGCTGATGAAATCCTGTAAAAGAACGAAACTCCCTTCCACAAAGTTACGCATTTTCCAATCCCTGAAAAAAGAAAATCGGAGGAAAAAGTGCGGTCGGGAGCGTCCCGCTCTGCGGGACGCGCGGGTGCGACGCTCCGCGTCGCGCCTGAGCTTCATCCCCGATTGCATCGGGGATGAAGCGCGTGGGTCCCCGACTCCGTCGGGGACGCTTGAGAGGCACTCCCGCGTGCCGCAGGCACTCCCGCGTGCCGCAGGCACTCCCGCGTGCC
>JAHLLD010000021.1 GCA_020444325.1 bacterium | reverse complement strand
TGCGGCGAGTGGTTTCGCCTGCGGCGAGTGGTTTCGCCTGCGGCGAGTGGTTTCGTCCCGCAATACGGGACGAGTTTTTTGCTTCGCAGTTCGCAATTCCAGCCCGCGTTCCGTCTTCGTCCGCCGAAGCTTGAGCGGAGCGAGAGCGAAGGAGGAAGGAACTCCCGCGCTGAGCGAAGCGAAGCTCCCGCGCGCCGCCAGGCGCTCCTGCGTCGAACGCAGTGAGACTCCCGCAGCTCCGCCGAAGGCGGAGACTCCCGCGGGAGGCCAAAATTCCCGATGCTGGGCCGACCTGAGGGGATAGGAGAGATGGACGTTGGATATGCAGCACCCAAAAGTGCCTCCCCAATGCCTTGTTTCGCAAGCAGAGCAATGCTAATTTTTAGCTTGATCTTTAACCATTCATAACGCAATACCACAATCATGAAGTCATTGACGTTTGCGCATCGAATCGGCGTAGTGAGCGCCGCAGTCATGTTCCTCCTGACAACTGCCATTGTGCCACGCACAGTGCACGCGCAGAGCAAATCTGACGTCGTAGCTGAAATCGGCGATTATAAATTGACTCTGGGGGAATACGAAGAGCAGTTCATACGGAATAATGGCGGCGAAATCGTCGCAAAGCGGTCCACCATGCAGGAGCGCGAGGATTTTCTGAATCTGCTTATCAAGTATCGTCTCAAGGTGCTCGAGGCGAAGGACAAGGGGTTTGATAAGGACGAGGAAATTCTCCAGGAACTGCAGGATTATCGCAACAGTCTTGCCATTCCGTACCTGACGGAGCGTGCGCTCATCGATCCCGCCATCAAGGATCTGTACGAGAAGCGGAAGGATGAAGTCCGGGCCGCGCACATTCTCATTCGCATAGAAAATGACAGTACGGGACGACCGGATACGCTGGCAGCCAAGCGCAGGGCGCTGGATGTGCTGCAGCAGGCCAAATCCGGTGTGCCCTTTGATTCCCTCGTACGCAAGTATTCCGATGATAAAGGCACCATTCCCCGGGGCGGAGACCTGCTCTGGTTTACCGCCGGAATGACCGTGCCCGCATTCGATGACGCCGTCTACGACCTGAAGAAAGGCGAGATCGCGAATCACTTGGTACGGACCATGTTCGGCTACCATATCGTCAAACTGATCGACCGCCATCCCGCCCGCGGAGAAATCCGAGTGAGCCATATCCTCGTTCCGCTCCCGAAGGATGCGCCGGAGGATACCGTGGCGGCATGGAACAAGGTCAACCTCATCCTCGACTCACTGCGTAACGGTGAAGATTTCGCCACGCTGGCCATGCGGAACTCCGTGGATCCCGGCAGCGCTGCCAACGGCGGCGACCTGGGCTGGGTGGGACGCCGTAAGTTCGTCCCTGAATTCGAACTGGTCGCTTTTGAGCTTCCGGTCGGTGAACTCAGTCGTCCCGTGCGCACGCAGTTCGGCTATCATATCATCAAAATCACCGATGAGCGTCCCCCGCGCAGCTTTGAGGAATCACGGCAGGAGCTGAAGGACCTCTACCGCCGCTACAGTTATGACAAGGACAACCAGGCCTTCCTCGACAGGATGCTCGAGAAGTACAACGTCCGTGTCGATGACGATGTGACGATGGCCGTCATCAAAAATGTCGATACCACCGCGACCACCTCCGCACCCGGCTGGTACAACAAGATTCCCGACGCCGTGAAGAACCGCACGTGGATCACGATGGATGGTGCGTCCCTTACTGTTGATGATGCGATTCGCAAGATCGAGCGCGACCAGGAGCTGCAGTCCAAAGCACTCAATCGTGCCAGCCTCGCGAGCGTCGCACGTTCGGTGGGACGCAAGCGCGCTCTCGAACTGGAGACCGGTGATCTCGAAAAGCGGTATCCCGAATTCGCGAAGCTGATGCAGGAATACCGTGAGGGAGTGCTGCTCTTCCGCGCCGAACAGGATGCCGTCTGGAACAAGGTGAAAGTCGAAGACGCTCCACTCCGTGAGTACTGGAAAGAACACGCTTCCGAGTACACCTGGCCCGATCGCATTCGCTTCAGTGAGATTTTTGTCACCTCCGACAGTCTCGCGAACGTGCTGCGTGACAGTCTCAACGCCGGCGTGCCCTTCGACGAACTGGCTTCCCGCCATACGCAGCGTTCCGGGTATAAGGATAAGAAAGGCGAGTGGGGCTTCCAGCCTCTCGATGCCAATGAACTGGCTGAAGCAGCCGCGAAAGCCGGTGTGGGTGCTGTTGAGGGACCGATGAAGTTCCAGTATGGCTACTCCATCATCAAGGTCACTGATACGGACAAGGCTCGCGAGAAGACGTTTGAAGAAGCGAAATCCGAGGTTTCCAGCCGCTTCCAGGAATACGAAAGCAAGCGTCTCGAACGTGAGTGGATCGACAGTCTGAAAGCAAAGTTCGGTGTGGAGGTCAACGATTCCCTCCTCAAATCGGCATTTTCCGACCTCAAGGTGAGCGGCGAATAGTAACAGCTGCGCGCCTTTCGTGTCTGTATTGTTGATGTATTACAATGTGAGAAGTTACAGCAAGTGAAATCCATTGCATTTCGCCTCGTTTTCGTCGTCCTCGCCGCACAGTTGCTGGCGGCCTGTTCCAGTGTTCCCGATTCCATCCTCGCAACCATGCAGGGCGACACCCTGCGCACGGACGAGTACGAGAAGATGTTTCTCCGTACGCGCATGGATGAACCGTACAACATGGATGACAAGAAGGATTTTCTCCATACCCTTGTCAATTTTCGCCTGAAACTGCGTGAGGCGAAGGAAGAGAAGATCGCCGAACGTGAAGCGGTGCAGAAGGATCTGAAGACCTATCGCAACCAGCTCGCAAAGACCTTCCTCTATGAGCACGAACTCAAACTTCCCGGCATGCACACGCTGTATGACAGGCGCAAGGAAGAAGTGAGTCTTCAGCATATCGTCATCGGATATGAAAAGTTCGATGACGGTTCGATCGACACGTTGTCAACCCTCGAAAAAGCCAAACGTATTTTCAGAATCGTGCGTAACAGCACCGCGCCGTTCGACAGCCTGGTGCTCGAGTACAGCGATGATGAAAGCAAGGAACGTACGCTGGGCAAGCTCGGGTGGTTTATTGCCGGACAGAGTTTTCCGAAGCTCGATGACATGGTGTACAATATGCAGGTCGGGGAGATTACACCGAACCTGCTGCGTACCGCCTTCGGCTACCACATCCTGAAACTCATCGGACGCAAGCCCTCACGGCAGCGCCTGCGTCCCGCACATATCCTCTATCGTCTCGACATCAATAATCCCGACGATACCACGGAAGCCTACGCGCATCTCTCTCTGGTCCTCGATTCCCTGCGCAAGGGACTCGCGACCTTCGAGGAACTCGCGCGCAGGAATTCACAGGATTCACTCTCCGGTGCCAAGGGCGGTGACCTGGGGTGGATGAATCGCGGGACCAACCTCGAACCGAACTTTGAGACCGCGCTGTTCAACCTGCAGGTCGGCGAAGTATCGGGCGTCGTGCGCACGGCCTTCGGCATGCATATCATCAAGGTGCTCGACGAAGAGCCCATCCCGCCGTTCGAAGAGGTGGAAGACGAATTGCGCACCATTTACATGCGTGAGCGGTTCGCGATGGATTTCCTCAACTTCGTGAAGAGCTCACGCGAGAAGTACGACTTCAAGGTGAACGACAATGTCGCGCGGCTTGTCATGTCGCGGGTGGACAGCACGGTCAACACGTCGACCCCGAATTGGGAAAAGGCGCTGCGGGATGAGGATTTCAAAGCCTATCTCTTCAGCACGAAGATCGGGCCCGTCACCGTCAGGGATGCTATCCAGTTCAGCAAGAAAGAGCCGACGCTGCAGATGCGTCCCATCAACCGGCCGACGCTCGACACGCTGGCGATGATGATGGCCGATGAGCTGATCGCCATTGACCAGACCAAAGGCTACGAGCAGAAATATCCCGAGTTGAAACGGCTGCTCACCGAGTACCGGCAGAGTACGCTTGTGTCCACCCTCGAAGACGAACAGATCTGGGGTAAGCTGGACGTGACGGAAGATTCGGTGCGTGCCTGGTGGGAACCGCGGAAGGATCAGTTCATCTTTCCCGCCCGCGTGCAGTTTGCCGAGCTTTACACCTATACCGAAAAACAATCCCGCCTGTTCATCGACAGCCTCAACAATGGCGCGGATTTCCAGGAACTCGCAGCGCGCTACACGCAGCGTCCCGGCCTGCACAGTGCGCAGGACTGGCCCTACGTTCCCGTGAACGAAAACGAACTTTCGAAGGTGGCTGCGACGCTTCCCATCGGACAGGCAACCGGTCCGCTCAAGTATCAATCGGGTTTCAGCCTGATCAAACTGCTCGACCGCCAGCCTCCCCGCACAAAAACGTTCGAGGAAGCGCATTCCGCGGCGACTGCCGGGTACAAGGAATACAAGGCCGTGCAGCTTCGGGAACACTGGCTGCAGTCTCTGCGTCAGAAGTATCAGCTCGAGACCTATCCTGACCATCTCGAGTATACCTTCGTCAAGAAGGAAGCAGCCGCTACCGAGTAGAAGCATTTTTCCCCTTGTCGCGTGCCGATCGGGCACGTATTGTGTAATGAATTCATCGAATCACGGACAGTGCGTGGTATGAAGCGTCTTTTATTTCCCGTCATCGCAGCATTTCTGCTGTGCACCTCACTCCTCCCGGCACAGAACAGCCGCGTCCTCGACCGCGTCGTCGCTGTTATCGGTGATGAAATTATCACACAGTCCGAATTGCAGCTGCAGATGCTGCAGGCCGGATCGCAGCCGAACATGAGTGATTCGGTTCTGACCCGGCGCATTCTTGACGCCATGATGAACGACAAACTCGTGCTCGCGCAGGCGGTGCTTGACAGTATTGAGATTCCGCAGGAGGAAGTGACACGCCGGCTTGAGGAGCAGATCAAGCAGCTCACGCGCTATTACGGTTCCGAACAGAAACTCGAGCAGGTTGCGGGTATGAACATCAACCGCATGCGCCGGGAATTCCGCGAGGACATTCGCAAGCGTATGATGATCGACATGCTCAAGCAGCAGAAGTTCGGGAGTATCACCGTATCGCATCGCGAGGTGGTGGAATTCTTCGAAACCTACAACGACAGTCTGCCTCCCGTCCCGGAACAGGTGGAACTGCAGCAGATCGCGATCTTCCCGCGTGTCACTGAAGACTTCAAGCGGGCGGCGCGGGAAAAAGCGCAACGCATTCTGGATTCCATCCGTGCGGGTGCGTCCTTCGAAGAAATGGCAAAGCGGTACAGCGACGATGTGGGCAGCGCGCGAAACGGCGGCAGTCTCGGACTCGCCCGCCGCGGTGTGTTCGTCAAGGAATTCGAGGAAGCCGCATTTGCGCTGAAACCCGGCGAAGTCTCGGATATCGTTGAAACCCAGTTCGGATTTCATATCATCAAGCTGCTCGAGAAGAAGGGCGAGGCCATTCGTCCCCAGCATATCCTCATCAAGGTGGAAAAGACCGGGGAAAGCGATCAGGCGACCATCGATACCCTGAACATGCTCCGCAAGCGCATCCTCGACGGCGAGGATTTTGCGACACTCGCAAAAAAATATTCGGAAGACGAGGAAACGCGGAAATTCGGCGGCAGTCTCGGCAAGGTCGAAGTGCCTGAACTGAGTGACGAGATGAAAACCGTGCAGCAGGACTTAACGGTGGGAGAGATCAGCGAGCCCGTGAAGGTGACACTCGGTCGTGATTACGCTTACGCCATCGTACGACTGGCTGAGCGCATCCCGCCGCACACCGCCACGCTCCAGGATGATTATCAGCGCATTGCCAACTTTGCAAAGATCTACAAGCAGAACCGCAAATACGCGGACTGGATCGAAGAAATCAAAAAGAATGTCTACTGGAAAGTGAATATGTGACCTGCCGGCACCGGAAGCGGTTCGTGACCGCATCCGCTCCTGCGCCGGCTCCAATTGCGAGAGGCCGACAACCGTTTGACACATATCAACGTCGAATTTGAAGAATACGATCTCGCCAACGGCATGCATGTCATCCTGCATCAGGATTCGACATTGCCTATCGTGGCGCTGAACCTCTGGTACCACGTCGGATCGAAAAACGAGCATGAGGGGGAAACGGGGTTCGCGCATCTGTTCGAACACATGATGTTCCAGGGGTCGGAGCATATTCCCGCGAATATGCACTTTCAGCATGTTCAGAGCGCGGGTGGCACGCTCAATGCATCCACCTCCTTTGATCGCACCAATTACTACGAAACGCTTCCCGCGCATCAGCTTGAACTCGGACTCTGGCTGGAGGCCGACCGGATGCGTTCGCTTGCCGTCACCGCGGAGAACCTGGAAAACCAGCGTAACGTGGTGATGGAAGAGCGACGTTCGCGATACGACAATCAGCCGTATGGCACGATGATGATGGAATTGTTCGCACGTGCATACAAAATGCAGCCGTATCGCTGGCCCACCATTGGGAGCATGACCGACATACAGTCAGCCACACTCGAGCAGGTTCGCGCGTTTCACGACATGTACTACCGCCCCGAAAATGCTTCGCTCTGCCTGACCGGGGATTTTGATCGGGATACCGCCATGGCGCTGATCGAAAAGCACTTTGCGGATATCAGCAACGGCGAAGGGGAAATGTATCGTCCCTTCATCCATGAGCCGCCGCAGACCACGCAGGTGCGGGATTACGTCTACGATAATATCCCTCTGCCCGGACTCATGGTAGGCATGCATATCCCGGAAATGAATCATGCAGATTTCGTGGCGCTCGACCTCCTGGCCTCCATCCTCACATCGGGGGAGAGCTCGCGGCTGTACCGGAAGTTCGTGTACGAATCCCGCATCGCACAGTCCATCGTTTCCTTCGCCTACGACCTCGAACTGCCGGGTCTTTTCCTGTTTCGCCTCATCGCCCAGCAGGGAAAAACACCCGACATGCTCGAAAGCATGCTGTGGAAAGAACTCGAGGATGTGCGGCGCAACGGTGTGACGGAACAGGAACTGCAGAAAGCGAAAAACCGTACGGAAACCATGTTCGTCCGCTCGGTCACCTCGCTGGCGTCACGGGCGGATCTGCTGAATTCCTTCCACGTTCTGGCCGGCGACGCGCACAAGCTGCAGACGCATCGCGAGCGCATTCATGCAGTCACGCGCGAAGATGTGCGTCGTGTGGCGTCGACCTGGCTGACCGAACACAACGCGACCTGCCTTCACTATCTCCCGTACCCGAAACAGTCATCGGAGAACTGATATGGCAGGAGAACGTCATAGCTTCGACCGCAGCCGTCCACCGCTCCCCGGAACCCCGAAGGATGTGCGTTTCCCGGACTGGTTCGAGGAGACGCTCTCGAACGGACTCAGGGTCATCGTCTACGAGCAGCATGCGCTGCCCCTGGCCGCGATCAATCTGGTCGCACACGGGGGATCGTTTTACGACGGTGCATTCCCCGGCCTCGCCGGGATGACCGCGGAGCTGCTGACGAAGGGGACAGCCTCGCGCAGCGCGTCCGATATCGTGGAAGAGATCGAGTTTCTCGGTGGCAGCATTGGCAGCAATGCCGGGTGGGACAGTATTTCCATCGGCGCAAGTCTGCTTTCGCGTCATCTCGAACAGGCTATGGAAGTCGTCGCGGATTGCGCGCGCACGCCTTCATTCCCTGATGAGGAAATCGAACGCGTGCGGGAGCAGCGCCTGGCAGATATTCTGCAAAACCAATCGAGTCCCGGCGTACTCGCGTGGGATCGTCTCTCGCAGGCCATCTACGGAGTGCATCCTTACGGACAGTCACCTGATGGCGACGTGGCATCGGTCAGCGCAATGAATGCCGAACAGATTCGCGCCTTCCACAGCGGACGCTTTGTCGCGTCGAACATGGTACTGCTTGTCGTCGGTGACGTCGACCCGTCGCAACTGCTTCAGCTTGCCGAGCGCCATTTCGGTGACATGCCTCAGGGTGAGGCGACGCCGCTTCCCGCGCAGCTGCCGGATATCACGCCCGCACGAAAAGTGCAGATTGTGGACCGTCCCCGCGCCGTGCAGTCCTCCGTCTTCGTCGGACATGTCGGACTGCCGCGCAACCACGAAGATTTCATTCCCGCCTACCTGCTCAACATGCTGTTCGGCGGGTACTTCGGTTCACGGCTCAACCTCAACCTGCGTGAGGACAAGGGATACACCTACGGCGCGCATGCGCGATTTGATGCGCGCAGGCATGCCGGTCCTTTCAGCGCGGGCGCGGAGGTGCGCAACGAAGTGACCGATGCCTCCATCACGGAAATCCTCTTCGAAATGCGCCGCATCCGCGAGGAGCGCGTGAGCGACGAGGAGCTGGAGAACGTGAAGAGCTACGTGACCGGCAGCTTCCCGCTGCAGATAGAAACGCCCATGCAGGTGGCGCAGCGTATCATGAACATCGAGCTTTACGGACTCGAAAAAACCTATTACAACAGCTTCAACAGCCGCATTCTCGCCGTGACGGCGGAAGACATCCAGCAGGTGGCGCAGCGCTGCTTCCATCCGGAGCAGGCGGTGATTGTCGCCGCGGGACGCGGAAGCCTATTGCGCAACACACTGGAACGCTTTGGCACGGTAGAACTGTTTGACGCGGAAGGGAAGCGCATTCCCAATGTCGAAACCCAGGCACAGGAAACATGACTGATCAACAGCAAGCCGCCAACGATCTGCAGGCCGTCAAGGCCCTGCACGACAGCTATACACGACTCACCGCCGAGGTGGGAAAAATCATCATCGGTCAGCACGATATTGTCGAGCAGATCATCACTGCAATGCTCGCTCAGGGACACTGTCTTCTCGTCGGTGTTCCGGGGCTCGCGAAAACACTGCTGATCAAGACGCTGGCCGAAGTGATTGACCTGCGCTTCAGCCGTATCCAGTTCACCCCTGATCTCATGCCGAGTGACATTACCGGTACGGAGATTATCGAGGATGACCGGACAACGGGTGCGAAGGCCTTTCGTTTCATCAAGGGACCCGTGTTCGCGAACATTGTTCTCGCTGACGAGATCAACCGCACACCACCGAAAACGCAGGCCGCATTGCTGGAAGCCATGCAGGAACACAGCGTGACTGCCGCCGGCGTGCGCTATGCCCTGGAGGAACCGTTCTTTGTGCTCGCGACCCAGAATCCCATCGAGCAGGAAGGCACCTACCCTCTGCCCGAGGCGCAGCTCGATCGTTTCATGTTCAACCTCTGGCTCGATTATCCGACGCATGAAGAGGAAGAACTCATTGTGAAGAATACCACGAGTCCGCTTACCGCCGAGCTGCAGACGGTGATGTCCGGTGAAGACATCGTGACGTATCAGGACCTGGTGCGCAGGGTACCGGTGGCTGACAATGTGATCAACTTCGCTGTCGACCTCGTGACACGCACGCGTCCCACTGAAGAGAAGGCACCGCAGTTCATCAAGGACTGGCTGCGCTGGGGTGCGGGTCCGCGCGCGTCGCAGTACCTGATCCTGGGTGCGAAAACCCGTGCCATTCTCACCGGACGTCCCATGCCCGATATCGATGACGTGCGCGCCGTCGCCCGTCCCGTACTCCGGCATCGACTCGTGACGAATTTCAACGCCGAGGCCGACGGCGTGTCCACCGTAGAAATTATCGACCGCTTGCTCAACGCGTAAGCCGGAGGTCTGTCATGCACGCGCGCATTCTGCACATCGTCATTTTCTTCCTGCTCGTTCTTCCCGCACAGGCGCAGCAGCGTCACTGGGTGTTCTTTGCCGATCGCGGTCCCGACACAGAGCAGCGCATTTCGCGCATGCTCACCGAAGGGACACTCTCGGATGAGGCGTTGCAGCGCAGGGGTGGTACCCCCCTGGCGGAGGACCTTCCGCCATATCCCGCCTACGTGCGCGCGGTGGAGGACTGTGGTGCGGAAGTCGTGGCGGAGTCCCGCTGGCTGAATGCCGTAAGCGTTCGCGCGAGTCTCTCGCAGCTTGTGCGCATTGGCCTCTTACCCGGAGTCCTGCATGTGCAGCCTGTCCGCACCTGGCAGTCCGTCGGCATAGAGCCGCCCGCGCTCGCACGCACCGGGCAGGCAGGGGAGCACGGACTCAACTACGGTTTTTCCGAAGAGCAGCTCGCCGTGATACGCGTGCCGGATGTGCATGACATCTGGATCGATGGCACAGGCATAACTGTCGGCATGCTCGACAACGGATTTCGCTGGCGCACACATGAAGCGATGAAGAATATTGATGTGCGTGGGGAATTCGATGTTATCAACCAGGACGATGATACGCAGAACGAAGAAGACGAAAACTACGGGCAGGATTCACACGGAACGGTGACCTTCTCCGCGCTTGCCGGATTCAAGGAAGGGGAAGTGATTGGTCCCGCCTTCAACGCTGCATACTACCTCGCCAAGACGGAGGTCGATGGCAGCGAGACGCAGATTGAGGAAGACTACTGGGTTGAAGGGATCGAATGGTTGGAAACGCAGGGTGTAGCCATCGTATCCGCTTCCCTCGCTTACTCCGAGTGGGATGACGGGACAGGCTACAGCTACGCAAACGGTGATTACGATGGAAGAACGGCAGTGACCACACGTGCGGCCGTCGAAGCCATGCGCCGCGGCGTTGTCGTTGTGACCGCCATGGGGAATGAAGGTCCTTCTGCCGCGACACTCCTCGCACCCTCGGATGCGGACAGCATCATTTCCGTCGGCGCGATGACATTTACCGGTGCCGTCGCCGGATTCAGTTCGCGTGGACCGACAAGTGATCTCCGCATCAAGCCTGATGTCTGCGCTCCGGGATCCTCTGTCTATTCGGCCAGCAAAAACGGGGATGACACGTACACACTCAGCAGTGGCACTTCGCTCGCGACACCGCTGACAGCCGGTGTGGCTGCGCTCGTCCGCTCCGCGCGTCCTGAACTGACTCCCGTAGAAGTGCGCGACGCATTGCGAGAGACCGCGTCCAATGCCGGTAGTCCCGACAACGCTGCGGGCTGGGGCATGGTCAACGCCTGGGATGCGCTGCTCTACAACGGGATGGTGATCAGTACGAATCCGCGCTACTATTACAACGGTTCGCAGACGACCATCCTTGCCTGGGTGGTATCGCATTCTCCGGTAAAGAGCGATGTGGTGAGTTGCACGTATTCGGTGAACGGAGGAGATATGCAACCGCTGCGGATGGACCTGCTGCGTCCATACGCCGGTGAAGGAGAAGGGTCGGGACTGTATATGGTCACGCTTCCGGAACTCGCGCAGGGAAGTGAGGTACGCTATTTCATTACCGCTGAAGACGGACGCGAAACGCGAACTTCACCGTATGACGTTCCCCGGAATCAGCATCGCCTCGTCACGGGAGAAACGTACCTGCTCGGGGCCGAAAACCTGCTTCCCGCCGACCTGGCGCTTTCTCAGAACTATCCCAATCCCTATGAACCTTCGGTTTCCGCGGGTACCACCATCACTTTCGACGTCCCCATGCCTGGTGGACAGGTCCGGCTCGATCTCTATGACACGGCCGGACGCAGGGTGAAGACGCTGGTTGAAGGAATCCGTGGCGCTGGAACGCACAGCGTGCGGCTGGACAACATCCCGCTTTCGAGCGGCGTGTATATATACGCGCTGCAGTTCGGCGGAAAACAGATCATGCGCCGCATGCTGGTATTGCAGTAAGGAAAACGCAGGGTATGCCTTTCACACCTCTCCTCATGTCATTCACACTTTCCCTTTCGGAAAGCGTCGCACTGCTGGTGCTGCTCATTGTGGCGGCACTGCTGTTCGCACTCTGGGTGTATCGTCATACCGTTCCGGAAATCACCCGTCGTCGTCGTATCGTTCTCGTGACGCTGCGTACGCTGGCGCTGAGCGTGCTGCTGTTCCTGCTTTTCGAACCGGTGCTCAATCTCGAGCACAGCGAAGAGATTCCTCCCCGCGTTGCAGTACTTGTCGATGACAGCCGCAGCATGACCGTGGAAGACGGCGGCGTGGCCCGCAGCACACTGGTCCGGGATTTCGTGGAAGGATCAGACTACAGGGATCTCGATGGGAAGGGTGAGAAAACGGCTGCGGTCTTCGCCGGGAAACTCTATCCCCTGCAGGAATTGACGGCGGACAGCCTTCGCTTCGACGGGGGCGAGACCGATATCAGTCGCGCACTGCAGGAAGTCTATGAAGCCGGGGCGGAAGAAAATCTGCGCAGTGTGGTGCTGGTGACAGATGGCGTGTTCACTGCCGGGAAAAACCCCCTTTATGCTGCCCGTTCTCTCGGCATGCCTGTCCATGTTGTCGCCGTTGGTGATTCAGCGGAAAAGAAGGATGTGCTGGTGAGTCGCGTGCTTGCCAATTCCATCGCTTATCTCGAGAGCACGCTGCCTGTGGACGTCACCGTGCGCAGTGCCGGGTTCGAAGGTGGAAATACCGCTGTGCGGCTGCTGGACGGTGACCGCGTGATCAGCGTTGAAGAATTACCGTTGCGGCCGGGCAGTAACGAGTATCCGCTCCGTTTCCAGTGGACACCGGAGAAGGAGGGTGTGCACAGACTGACCGTGCGTCTCGATCCGGTGGAAGGGGAACTCACCACGCGGAATAACAGCCGCAGTTTTTTCGTGAAAGTTCTCAAGAGCCGGATGAATATCGTTATCGTCGCGGGCGCCCCGAGTCCGGACGTCTCTTTGCTGCAGCGTGAACTGCGTAAGGATCGCAACATCGAGACACAGCTCTTCGTGCGCAAGGCGGGTGGCGAGTGGTATGAAGATGCGCCCGTGGCGCAGACCTTTCTCGATGCAGACTGTATTATTCTGGCAGGCTTCCCGACCGGAAGCGGCGCCTTCACTGCAGGCGAGGCAAGTGATGCACCTGCGTCTTCCCGCGGTGCGGATGTCGCGGTGCTGCAGCAGATTGCCGCCGCCATGGATGCGCGCCGTGTCCCGTTGTTCCTGCTTCCCAGCAGGACGCAGGATTTCCGCGCGTTGAACCAGGGACTCGGTACCTGGCTGCCGTACGATATCGTGCAGGCGCGTCCTGAAGAAACAGAAGTGTTCTTTGAACTGGCGGAGGCGGGGAAAAACAGTCCCATTCTCAGCAGCGGACTGTCCCCTGACCTCTGGCCGGAATTGCCCCCGCTGTTCAAAACCGAATCCAGTTTCCGCGCGCGGCCGGGAACACAGGTTCTCGGCACCATGAAGCTCAACAACATCAGCTTCGACGAGCCCCTGCTGATGACGCGGAAACTCAATCGCAGCAGAGTGCTCGCGTGGACCGCATACGGTCTCTGGCGATGGGAGCTGGCGTATGATGTCATGGACGGCAACGTACCGGGCATCCTCATTTCAAACGCCATCCGCTGGCTTACCACGCGGGAAGACGACAAACGCGTGCGCATTCGTCCCTCGAAAGAATTCTTCGACAGCGGCGATGAAGTCGAATTGCTCGGACAGGTTTACAATGAAAGCTATGAACCCGTGGACAACGCCACGGTTTCGGTGACCGTCCGCAAGGAAGGGGAGGAACGTGAGCTCATACTTTCACCGCAGGGGAGTGGACGCTACAGCGGTGTCCTGGACCTGACGGACGAAGGGGAGTATCAGTACAGGGGAACAGCATCGATCGATGATCGCGATCTCGGGAGCGATGAGGGCCGCTTCTCCGTAGGTGAACTCAATATCGAGTTCCAGAACACTCGCATGAACAACATTCTGCTCCGCCAGATCGCAGCAGAAACCGGCGGCAGCTATCGCCTGATCACGAACACCGCCGGACTCCCGGAAGCCGTGCACGATGCCACGGATTTCACCTCCACACCACGTCTCATCAAGCAGGATATCCAGCTCTGGAACATCGCCTGGCTCCTCGCCCTCGCCATCCTGCTCTTCGCCATTGAATGGTACCTCCGCAAACAGGCGGGGATGATTTAGAGCTCGTTCCCGATTGCATCGGGAACTCGCGCTTGAGCCTCACTGCGTTCGGCGCGGGAGCCTCGTCCCGCTTCGCGTGGACTCGGCGCTTGAGTTCGCTTCGCTCACGCGGGACATCAGTGAGTTGTGATTGAATGCGTGCGTTTCAATATTAGGGCAATCTTACAATTAGATCAGGAGCGTATATGGGTGAATTGGTGAAGATCCGGCGAGAGGGACATGTGGCGAGGCTTACGATCAATAGGGAGGAAAAGCGAAATGCTCTGAATGCTGAGGTAGTGAGCGAATTGCAGGTGGCTTTCGACACACAGGATCTGGACCCGGAGATTCGGGTGATTGTGCTGACGGGAGAAGGTTCGGTGTTCTGCGCGGGCGCGGATCTCGCGTATCTGCAGATGATCAATGAGAACAGTGTGCTGGAGAACGCGGAGGATTCGGAAGCACTGATGCGGCTGATGTATTCCATACGGAACAGCAGTACCCCGACAATCGCGAAGATTAACGGACACGCAATCGCGGGGGGATTCGGATTGGCACTGACCTGTGATATTTTGGTGGCTGTTGACAGCGCGCGCTTTGGCTTCACAGAGGTCCGCATTGGCTTTGTTCCGGCAATCGTCATGAAACTGGCCATGGAACGCGCAGGCATGGGACGAGCGAGGGAATTGCTGCTGCGGGGACATCTTATCAATACGGTCGAAGCTGAGACCTACGGACTTATCAATCACGTGGTGGCTGCGGACAAACTTGATGAAAGCGTGCAGTCCATCGCAGAAGAATTTGCCACGCAGATATCCCCCCAGGCGGCTGCAATGACCAAACGGCTCATGAGCGATGTTGCACATCGTGATCTGTACGATGCCATGCATTTCGCCTCACGCCAGAACGCCATCAGCCGCGAAACCGACGACTTCAGCGAAGGCATCGCCAGCTTCCTCGAAAAACGAAAACCCCACTGGTAACAGTCCCCGCGCGAGCGTAAGCGAGCACCCGCGTGAGCGCAAGCGAACACCCGCGTGAGCGTAAGCGAACACCCGCGTGAGCGCAAGCGAACTCCCACGCCCCTTTCTCCATTCCCGACTTCTTCGTATGTTGTGCTGGTGATAATAATTGCGCATAGCAAGGAGTGCGTATGAGTGAGAGCAGTGAATCGCGACTGATTCAGAAATTGCAAGCCGCTCCGGCATTGGTCGCCTACTTTTCCACTCCGACCTGTAATGTCTGCAAAGTGCTGCGCCCCAAGGTTGAGGCGATGGTTGCGGACTTTGAGGGGGTTGAGTTTCAGTATGTTGATTCTTCGCTGTATCCCGCGGTTGCCGGACAGCATGTTGTCTTTGCGGTGCCGACAATCATTCTTTTCGTGGATGGACGGGAGATGCGGCGATTCAGCAGGAATTTCTCTACCGATGATTTTGAGCGCAGCCTGAAGAACATGCTGCCCTGATCCGAAATCCGGCTGAGTGACTTCAGACTGCTGTAACATCTGTCAGCGGCAGGTGTTGTACAACAGTGGGAAAAGTCTGGTCTTTCTTATCTCACGCACATTTGCTATCCTGTCATGGATAGAACGAATTTGTTGTTCACGAAGGGAAATATCCCATGAAATTCTTCCGCGTATTTCCGGTCCTGTGTCTCATGTTTGCTGTCGGCGCCGTTGCGCATGCACAGGAATTGCAATCTCATTTCCTCCCCGAACGAAGTTATAATGTGACGATCAAGCAGACGTTGTCGGGGTTTGACGGTTTCCAGGATGTTGTGCCGGTAACGAACGTCCAGCGCGTCCGCATTGAAACCGATGCCAGAGACGGCGATGCCATACCTGTGCGTGCTACATTCTTCATGACACATCAGAGCGGTGGCGAGGATGTGGAACTGGAGCAGTGGAAGTTTGCCTTCATGGCGCATGATGACGGAACGATCAGCGATGTGCAGACACTTTCCGCGCTTGAAGAACTTGATCCCGCCGTTGCGGCCAAAATTCTCGGTCGGCAGCTCGGTCGAATTCTTTTCAGACCAGCGTATGCCCTTGAAGGACTGGAGAAAGCGGAAGTGACCATCACTTCACAGACTCCACGTGAAGGAGCTGATAATTTCATTGATCTTACCTATACCATGAGACGCGATGCCGTGAATGAGCGACTCCGTAGTGCAGAAGCTCCGATGAAAACCGAAGACACTGGTACAGCCGTGTTCAATACGGATGATGCGATGTTTCTTGATCGTTCTCATAAGGAAGTAAGCCGCATCCATGTCGACATGGATGACTACGGTGAAGCAAAGGATGTGGTCATGAACAAGGATCTGACCATTACCATCTCCGTTTCTCCCCGCCAGTAACTCCATCGAAATATGGAATGATGGAAAAATGGAAACATGGCATCGAGGCGCATGTTTCCATTTTTCATTTTTCCATACTCAGCCAATCCCAGCTCACCCTGCCTATCAGGGACTGCTTCCATGCATTGAGCAGGCATCCCGTGTGTCAGGGATTGCTTCCATGCATTGAGCAGGCATCCCGTGTATCAGGGATTGCTTCCATGCATTGAGCAGGCATCCCGGAACACACCGAGGGAAGCAATCCCCGCTCCTGCCGAGTTTGCGATCTGTCATCTGCAATCTGCGATCTGCCATCTGCAATCTGCGATCTGCCATCTGCCATCTGCATTCTGCCATCTCTCCGGATACGCCTCACGCCTGTTCCGTTTATTCACACCAGAAGGTGGCGAACCCACCGCAATGCGTTGCTTTTATTCACACTGTGAATATTTAGCCATTGCGAGCAGAATTAGGGTACCCGTATATTCTTCTTGACCTGAAAACCAAAGATCTCGTGTAGTCTTTTTCTCTGCCCTTTATGGGCTAATAGAGTCATAAGACTATGCAATTAAAGGCTTATCTCGCAACGTTGCAAAAAGGGCACCGTGCCGATTTTGCAACCCTGAAGCTGAAAATTCCTCCATTGCTGCTGTTGTCGTCCCGCCCTCCTGGACGTGCATCGTGGAAGCACGATTTAATATTGAACTCGCTTTAATCCATTTCCTGATCCATTCCTTGAGGTAGTTTTATGAAGCATCACCGACCGCTGTTTGTCTCTGCTGTTCTGCGTGTATGTCTGGGGGCATTTTTTGTCCTCTTCGTACTGGCAGGTACGATGTCGGCGCAGACGCCACAGTATTACTGCGACCAGTCGACCGGCACGAATATTTACCCGTTCTCGACCACAACGTCTTCTCATACGGAACATCATTACATTCCGAATGAATTGACCGGAGCCTATCCGGGCAACATCACGAAGATCTGGTTCAAGCGCGGCAATGCGACGACAAACCCCACCTTCACGAATCTGACCGTGAAACTGGGACAGACGACAACGACGAACTTCCCCTACAATACGACGTTCGCCACGGGCCTGACCACGTGCTACAATGCCAGCACGACGACATTGCCCACCGGCAACACGAACGACTGGTTTCCGATCACGCTGCAGACGCCCTTCTATTATAATCCCAACCAGTCCCTCATTGTGAATATCTGTCATGATGGGTACTCCGCCGGAATCTACGTTCGTTTCTACAGTGCCAGCACAGGTGGATATCGTCGTATTTACGGTGGTGCAGGCTGCACCTCGACCGGTGGTTCAGGTTCGGATTATTCCCGTTACTCCTTTGGTGTTGACATGTCGCCGGCCCTGCCTGATGATGCAGGTATTTCCGAGCTTCTGAGCCCGGTAAACTTCTGCGCCGGTACGCTTCCGATCCAGGTCAACCTGAAGAACTTCGGAACCAACACGCTCAACAGTGTGACTGTGAACTGGTCGCTCAACGGCGTCCCACAGACACCGATCAACTATACGACACCGATGCCGACGCTGGCCGACGCCACCATCACACTTGGTTCGCACAATTTTGCAGCCGGTGTGCCGACGCATATCGTCGCGTGGACCTCGAATCCGAACAACACCAACGACAGTTTCACCGCCAACGATTCGCTCGACGTGACTGTGCAGCCAGCCCTGAGCGGTACCTTTACCCTCGGAGGTGCTTCGCCGGATTATGCCGATTTCGCAACCGCTGTTGCGGATCTCAACCAGTATGGTGTCTGTGGTCCCGTGGTCTTCAACGTTCGCTCCGGTACGTATAACGAGCAGATCGGACTGCAGGATGTTGCAGGAGCCTCCGCTATCAATACGGTCACCTTCCAGTCGGAGACCGGGAACAAGCAGGACGTCGAAATTGTCTGGAATGCCAGTGGCACCGGTGACAACTACGTGGTCGCCATGGGATCCGCAAAATTTGTGACCTTCAAGAATATGACCATGGAAGCGACCAATACTTCCTACGGTCGCGTGGTGTATCTCGACGGTGGGTCGACGGACTGCACGTTTGACAATCTCGAGCTCATCGCACCTGACGTCAACTCTACGTCGAATTACGTCTGTCCTGTGTACTCGAATACAGGAACGCAGAATCATCGCACCACATTCGTGGATTGCGGCATCCGTGAAGGCGGGTACGGCATGTACATGTACGGCGGCGGCACGACCAGCACGGAAGACGATGTCCGCATTCAGCGCTGCGAGTTCACCGGCCAGTACTATCGTCCCTACTACGGCTACTATCTCGGCCGCATCAACTTCCTCGACAATACCGTCATCCAGGAAGCGAACAACACGTACACGTATCATTATCCGGTCGCGTTCTACTATGGCTACGACTCCGAGGTCGAGCGCAATACCATCATTTCCTATGGTGGCACATACTGCTACGGTGTGTATTTCTACTACGAGAACTACTACCAGAACGGCAACTCCCGCTTCGTGAACAACATGGTCAGTCTGCTCGACTGTCCCCAGGTCTACTACGGCATGTATGCGTACCGCATGTACAACACGCTGTTCGCACACAACACCTTCCATTGCAACACGACGTATGCCAGCAGCTACCTGGTGTACGCACCGTATGCGCAGGGCAGTGAAGTGTACAACAACATCATGCATCAGACCGGGAACGGCTACTGCTGGTACGAAGTCGGCAGCGGCTATATCACGGGCATGGACTACAACAACTGGTATTCGAACGGCAACTACATCGCCTACTGGGGCGGTGCCCGCTCGGATCTCGCAGCATTCCAGGCAGCATCCGGCATGAATGCCAACTCGATCAGCAAGATCGTGACGTGGAAAGATCAGTACTCGGGTGACCTGCATCTGACCTCCCCATCCGAGGATGATACGGATCTGTTCGGAACGCTGCTCTCGCAGGTGACCGATGATATCGACGGCGAAGCACGTATTCAGCCGTACATGGGTGCCGATGAAGCCTGCTACATCACGCCGGGCTCGGTCAACTACGACTTTGTTGACGGCCAGGGTTACCCTGCCGCCTACGCGGAAGCCCCGGGCACTATCGGTGTGCATTACTCGGTGGCTTTCCCCGAGTATGCCTCGACGATCACGATGACCGTGAGCTTCTACTCCATTCCGAGCGAGCAGCTTGCCTATCAGACGACCATAACCGCGCAGAAGCAGTATGGCATCACACTCGATGACATTCAGTACATCAATCTGCCGTCTTCGCTCCAGGCGGGCACCTACAAGATCGAGGTGAACTTCTGGACGAAGAACAGCTGCGACGCCTACCGCGATTACATGCCGTATCCTTCGGCCCTGCTCATCGTGGGCGAAGGACAGCAGCCGTGCGTTGTCTGGCCGGGTGATGTGAACAACGACGGTGTGGTCACGTATGTTGACCGCCGTGAACTGAACCTCTACATCTTCAACGCCAATCTCCGCGCCACCTGGCTGAGCGGTCCCGCGCGTTACCAGGCCGATTCCGAGACGAATCCGTTCACGTACATCGAATGGAAACCGCAGGCAGCCGCTCCGTGGTACACGCCTGAGGGTTGCTACATGGATACGGACGGAAACGGTGTTGTCAACAACATGGATTACATCGCCATGAAGCTGAACTGGGCGCAGACGACGCCATGGTACGGTGGCACGCCGAAGGCCGGTACACCGACCGCAGCCAGCTTCGCGATGGATCAGAACTATCCGAACCCCTTCAATCCGTCGACGATGATCAAGTTCGCGGTACCCGAGCAGTCGCATGTGCGCCTGGTCGTGACCGACGCACTTGGCCGTCAAGTGGCGGAACTGGTCAACGGGAACGTGGACCAGGGTCTGCATGAAGTGCAGTTCGACGGCTCCCAGCTTTCGAGCGGTACGTACATCGCAAGCGTGACCATGACCGGCGCCGAGTCGGGCATGAGTTTCACAAAGAATATCAAGATGGTGCTCAGCAAGTAGCGCTGTCCTGGTTGCCTCATGGAAGCGAAACGCCCCTCATTGAGGGGCGTTTCGCTATATGCGCCATTTCTGCACACTCGCACACCTCGGATATGGCATCGTCCTGTTGCCTTCGTTCACAACGTGAATATTTAGCCATTGCAAGCGAATTCGCATCACACGTATATTCTGTTCGACCCGAGAACCAAAGATATTGTTTCGGCTTTTGTTCTGCGTTCTTGAAGACGCAGATGACAATAGACCTAATAATTACAGGCTCTGGACGCGTGGATGCGTTTTCGGCACCGTGCCAATTCAGCATACCAGCGTCTGACCGGTGTTCCACCTCTGCTGTTGTCGTCCCTCCTTCCCGGACGAGTGCCGTGGTAGCACGATCCAACGTCGGACACGATCTAACCCAACTCCATATCCATTCCTTGAGGTAGTTCTATGAAACATCACCGACCGCTGTTTGTTTCTGCTATCCTGCGTGTATGCCTTGGCTCGTTTTTTGCCTTGGTCATGCTCGCAGGAACGTTGGTGGCCCAGACCCCGCAATATTACTGCGATCAGGCGACGGGAACCAACGTGTTTCCATTTTCGACCACATCATCCCCGCATACCGAGCACCACTACCTGCCGAATGAGCTGACCGGTGCGTATTCCGGAAACATCACGAAGATCTATTTCAAGCGCGGCAATGCAACGACAAACCCCACCTTTACGAATCTGACCGTGAAGCTCGGACAGTCCACGACGACGAACTTCCCGTATTCGACGACGTTCACGACGGGGCTTACCACATGCTACAATGCTACAACAACGACGCTACCGAGTGGGAACATCGATGAATGGATTCCCATCACGCTCCAGACACCCTTCTATTATAATCCCTCACAGTCTCTCATTGTGAATATCTGTCAGGATGGATACACGACCGGTTTCTACGTTCGCTACTACAGCGCGAGCACCGGTGGATATCGCCGTATATACGGAGGATCCTCATGCTCTGCCACAGGCGGTAGTGGCGCGGATTATTCCCGCTATGCCTTCGGTGTTGACATGTCGCCGGCCCTGCCTGACGATGCCGGTATCTCCGAGCTTCTGAGTCCGGTAAACTTCTGCGCCGGTACCCTTCCGATCCAGGTCAACCTGAAGAACTTCGGAACCAACACGCTCAACAGTGTGACCGTGAACTGGTCGCTGAACGGCGTGCCCCAGACGCCAGTGAACTATACGACTCCGATCCCCACACTCGGAGATGCGACGATCACTCTCGGTTCGCAGAACTTCGCAGCCGGCGTGCCCGTCCACATCGTGGCATGGACCTCGAATCCGAACAATACCAACGACAGCTTCTCCGCCAATGACTCTCTTGACGTCACCGTACAGCCGGCCCTGAGCGGCACCTTCACCCTCGGTGGTGCTTCGCCGGATTATGCCGATTTCGCAACCGCTGTCGCCGATCTCAATCAGTTTGGTGTGTGTGGTCCGGTGGTCTTCAACGTTCGCTCCGGAACATACAATGAGCAGATCGGACTTCAGGGTATCGACGGTGCGTCCGCGACGAATACGATTACCTTCCAGTCGGAGACCGGGAACAAGCAGGACGTCGAAATTGTCTGGAATGCCAGCGGTACCGGTGACAACTACGTCGTCGCCATGGGAGCGGCGGAATTCGTGACCTTCAAGGACATGACGATGCGGGCGACGAACACATCGTACGGCATGGTTGTGTTCTTCAATGGCGGCTCTACCGATTGTACCTTCGACAACCTTGAGCTGGAAGCTCCCAATACGAATTCCACATCGACCTACGTCGCTGTCGTGTATTCGAATACGGGAACACTGAACCACCGCACAACCTTTGTTGACTGTGGCATCCGCGAAGGCAGCTACGGCATGTACATGTACGGCAGTGGTTCGACCAGCACGGAAGACGATGTCACCATTCAGCGCTGCGAGTTCACCGGCCAGTACTATCGTCCCTACTACGGCTACTATCTCGGCCGCATCAACTTCCTCGACAATACCGTCATCCAGGAAGCGAACAACACGTACACGTATCATTATCCGGTCGCGTTCTACTATGGCTACGACTCCGAGGTCGAGCGCAATACCATCATTTCCTATGGTGGCACATACTGCTACGGTGTGTATTTCTACTACGAGAACTACTACCAGAACGGCAACTCCCGCTTCGTGAACAACATGGTCAGTCTGCTCGACTGTCCCCAGGTCTACTACGGCATGTATGCGTACCGCATGTACAACACGCTGTTCGCACACAACACCTTCCATTGCAACACGACGTATGCCAGCAGCTACCTGGTGTACGCACCGTATGCGCAGGGCAGTGAAGTGTACAACAACATCATGCATCAGACCGGGAACGGCTACTGCTGGTACGAAGTCGGCAGCGGCTATATCACGGGCATGGACTACAACAACTGGTATTCGAACGGCAACTACATCGCCTACTGGGGCGGTGCCCGCTCGGATCTCGCAGCATTCCAGGCAGCATCCGGCATGAATGCCAACTCGATCAGCAAGATCGTGACGTGGAAAGATCAGTACTCGGGTGACCTGCATCTGACCTCCCCATCCGAGGATGATACGGATCTGTTCGGAACGCTGCTCTCGCAGGTGACCGATGATATCGACGGCGAAGCACGTATTCAGCCGTACATGGGTGCCGATGAAGCCTGCTACATCACGCCGGGCTCGGTCAACTACGACTTTGTTGACGGCCAGGGTTACCCTGCCGCCTACGCGGAAGCCCCTGGCACTATCGGTGTGCATTACTCGGTGGCTTTCCCCGAGTATGCCTCGACGATTACGATGACCGTGAGCTTCTACTCCATTCCGAGCGAGCAGCTGGCCTATCAGACGACACTGACAGCCCAGAAGCAGTATGGCATCACACTCGATGACATTCAGTACATCAACCTGCCGTCTTCCCTCCAGGCAGGCACCTACAAGATCGAGGTGAACTTCTGGACGAAGAACAGCTGCGACGCCTACCGCGATTACATGCCGTATCCTTCGGCCCTGCTCATCGTGGGCGAAGGACAGCAGCCGTGCGTTGTCTGGCCGGGTGATGTGAACAACGACGGTGTGGTCACGTATGTTGACCGCCGTGAACTGAACCTCTACATCTTCAACGCCAATCTCCGCGCCACCTGGCTGAGCGGTCCCGCGCGTTACCAGGCCGATTCCGAGACGAATCCGTTCACGTACATCGAATGGAAACCGCAGGCAGCCGCTCCGTGGTACACGCCTGAGGGTTGCTACATGGATACGGACGGAAACGGTGTTGTCAACAACATGGATTACATCGCCATGAAGCTGAACTGGGCGCAGACGACGCCATGGTACGGTGGCACGCCGAAGGCCGGTACACCGACCGCAGCCAGCTTCGCGATGGATCAGAACTATCCGAACCCCTTCAATCCGTCGACGATGATCAAGTTCGCGGTACCCGAGCAGTCGCATGTGCGCCTGGTCGTGACCGACGCACTTGGCCGTCAAGTGGCGGAACTGGTCAACGGGAACGTGGACCAGGGTCTGCATGAAGTGCAGTTCGACGGCTCCCAGCTTTCGAGCGGTACGTACATCGCAAGCGTGACCATGACCGGCGCCGAGTCGGGCATGAGTTTCACAAAGAATATCAAGATGGTGCTCAGCAAGTAGCGCTGTCCTGGTTGCCTCATGGAAGCGAAACGCCCCTCATTGAGGGGCGTTTCGCTATTAGGTCCATTTATTCACACCTTCATTTCGTTCGGATAGCACTATACTGTTGCTAATATTCACACTGTGAGTATTTAGCTATTGCGGATGAATTTACGTGCCTAGTATATTCGCTTTAACCTGACCACCAAAGCATCATTTTGGTACGTACTCAGCGCCTCTTTGGGCGCGGACAACCATAGACTCAATGTTTTCAGGCTATTCGCGTGTTATTGCATAATCGGCACCGTGCCGATTATGCATACTAAAGTCTCGCTCGCCAATCCACCTCTGCCGCTGTCGTCCCTCCTTCCCGGACGAGTATCGTGGAATCGCGATGTAACGTCGGTCAAAATTAACTCATTTCCATATCCATTCCTTGAGGTAGTTCTATGAAACATCACCGACCGCTGTTTGTTTCTGCTGCCCTGCGTGTATGTCTGGGGACGGTCTTCGCCCTGGTCATGCTCGCGGGTACGGTGTCTGCTCAGCTGCCGCAGTACTACTGCGACAACGCATCGGGTAGCAATACCTTCCCGTTCTCCACCACAACATCACCACAGACGGAACACCATTATCTGCCGAACGAGCTGACGGGTGCGTATTCCGGCAACATCACGAAGATCTGGTTCAAGCGTGGGAATGCCACCAGTAATCCCAGCTATACAAATCTGACAGTGATGCTCGGTCAAACGACGACGACGAACTTCCCGTATACGACGACATTCACGACGGGACTCACGACCTGCTACAATGCGACATCGACAACGCTTGCAAGCGGCAGTGCCGGTGACTGGGTTTCCATCACGCTGCAGACCCCATTCTATTATAATCCCAGCCAGTCTCTGATCGTACGCATCTGTCAGGATGGCTACACGACGGGATTCTACTGCCAGTACTACAGCACGAGCACCGGTGGATACCGCCGTATCTATGGCGGTGCCTCCTGCTCCGCTACCGGCGGTTATGGTGCGGACTACTCCCGCTATGCCTTCGGTGTTGACATGTCGCCGGCGCTGCCGGACGATGCCGGTATCTCCGAGCTTCTGAGTCCGGTAAACTTCTGCGCCGGTACGCTTCCGATTCAGGTCAATCTGAAAAATTACGGAACCAACACGCTCAACAGTGTGACCGTGAACTGGTCGCTCAACGGCATCCCACAGACACCGATCAACTATACGACACCGATTCCGACCCTCGGAAATGCGACGATCACTCTCGGTTCGCAGAACTTCGCAGCCGGCGTGCCCGTCCACATCGTGGCATGGACCTCGAATCCGAACAATACCAACGACAGCTTCTCCGCCAATGACTCTCTTGACGTCACCGTACAGCCGGCACTGAGCGGCACCTTCACCATTGGTGGTGCTTCGCCGGATTACTCCGACTTTGCCTCTGCCGTAGCGGATCTCAACCAGTACGGTGTCTGTGGTCCCGTGGTCTTCAATGTCCGCTCTGGAACGTACAATGAACAGATCGGTCTGGAGGGTATCGATGGCGCGTCCGCGACCAATACGATTACCTTCCAGTCGGAAACCGGCAACAAGCAGGATGTCGAAGTGGTCTGGAACGCCAGCGGCACGGGTGATAACTATGTCGTTGCCATGGGTTCTGCAAAATTCGTGACCTTCAAGGACATGACGATGCGGGCGACGAACACATCGTACGGCATGGTTGTGTTCTTCAATGGCGGCTCTACCGATTGTACCTTCGACAACCTTGAGCTGGAAGCTCCCAATACGAATTCCACATCGACCTACGTCGCTGTCGTGTATTCGAATACGGGAACACTGAACCACCGCACAACCTTTGTTGACTGTGGCATCCGCGAAGGCAGCTACGGCATGTACATGTACGGCAGTGGTTCGACCAGCACGGAAGACGATGTCACCATTCAGCGCTGCGAGTTCACCGGCCAGTACTATCGTCCCTACTACGGCTACTATCTCGGCCGCATCAACTTCCTCGACAATACCGTCATCCAGGAAGCGAACAACACGTACACGTATCATTATCCGGTCGCGTTCTACTATGGCTACGACTCCGAGGTCGAGCGCAATACCATCATTTCCTATGGTGGCACATACTGCTACGGTGTGTATTTCTACTACGAGAACTACTACCAGAACGGCAACTCCCGCTTCGTGAACAACATGGTCAGTCTGCTCGACTGTCCCCAGGTCTACTACGGCATGTATGCGTACCGCATGTACAACACGCTGTTCGCACACAACACCTTCCATTGCAACACGACGTATGCCAGCAGCTACCTGGTGTACGCACCGTATGCGCAGGGCAGTGAAGTGTACAACAACATCATGCATCAGACCGGGAACGGCTACTGCTGGTACGAAGTCGGCAGCGGCTATATCACGGGCATGGACTACAACAACTGGTATTCGAACGGCAACTACATCGCCTACTGGGGCGGTGCCCGCTCGGATCTCGCAGCATTCCAGGCAGCATCCGGCATGAATGCCAACTCGATCAGCAAGATCGTGACGTGGAAAGATCAGTACTCGGGTGACCTGCATCTGACCTCCCCATCCGAGGATGATACGGATCTGTTCGGAACGCTGCTCTCGCAGGTGACCGATGATATCGACGGCGAAGCACGTATTCAGCCGTACATGGGTGCCGATGAAGCCTGCTACATCACGCCGGGCTCGGTCAACTACGACTTTGTTGACGGCCAGGGTTACCCTGCCGCCTACGCGGAAGCCCCTGGCACTATCGGTGTGCATTACTCGGTGGCTTTCCCCGAGTATGCCTCGACGATTACGATGACCGTGAGCTTCTACTCCATTCCGAGCGAGCAGCTGGCCTATCAGACGACACTGACAGCCCAGAAGCAGTATGGCATCACACTCGATGACATTCAGTACATCAACCTGCCGTCTTCCCTCCAGGCAGGCACCTACAAGATCGAGGTGAACTTCTGGACGAAGAACAGCTGCGACGCCTACC
>JAHLLD010000020.1 GCA_020444325.1 bacterium | reverse complement strand
ATCGACGGGGAGGTTTGGCACCTCGATGTCGGCTCATCGCATCCTGGGGCTGAAGAAGGTCCCAAGGGTTTGGCTGTTCGCCAATTAAAGCGGTACGTGAGCTGGGTTCAGAACGTCGTGAGACAGTTCGGTCCCTATCCTATGTGGGCGCAGGATGATTGAGGAGATTTGCTCTCAGTACGAGAGGACCGGAGTGAACGAACCTCTAGTGTACCAGTTGTCGCGCCAGCGGCATGGCTGGGTAGCTACGTTCGGAAGGGATAAGCGCTGAAAGCATCTAAGCACGAAGCCCACTCCAAGATGAGTCATCCCGTCATACGACCTAAAGACTCCTGAAAGACTATCAGGTGATAGGCAGCAGGTGTAAGCATAGCAATATGTTCAGCTGAGCTGTACTAATAAGTCGTGAGACTTCCCATAATTTTATTATATCACTGATCAACTTCAGTGAACTTGTTAAAAGCATGAAAGACAGTCCGTCTTCCATTACGTCATGTGAGTTTGTCCATGGCGACGATAGCGAGGGTGTTCCACCTCTTCCCTTTCCGAACAGAGCAGTTAAGCCCCTCAACGCCGATGGTACTTGGAGGGCGACCTCCCGGGAGAGTAGGTAGTCGCCAGGACTTTATTTTAATCCCGATGCATTGCGCATCGGGATTTTTTTTTGCCCTTTTTTATCTGCGAGCATTTAACTCCACTTTCTCCCTATATTATTGCCATGACTTTGCTACTCGTCACTATCGCGGTGTTTGTATTGAATCTCCCCTTTGGGTACTGGCGTGAAAGTACCAGGAAATTCTCACTGCAGTGGATTCTGGCGATACATCTCCCCGTCCCCTTCGTCATAGCCATGCGCTACCTGAGCGGACTCGGATGGCAATTCTATACCTACCCCTTCCTGATCGGAGCGTTTTTTCTCGGCCAGTACGCCGGCGTTCTCATTTCACGCCGGCGCACCGCGAAGCTTTTTCCTGTCAGTGGCTGTCTTGTTATGGATGTCTGGCACGGGCGAACAACCCAGTGATGACATCCATGCTCCCAGTTTGATCAATCCCTGTCTCTGCCCCCACGCGAGCTGCGGTTTCCGGCTAGTTCTTCTCACCAAGCAGATCGTCCAGCAAGCTGTCCTTGACCCGGAACGGAATCGTGATGTGTCCTTCACCTCCGTGCTTCTCATTCCAGGTCTTCACTGTCTCGACAGCCTCCTCATTGCGGGCCCAGTTCCTCCGGGCCACCCCGCCCATGACATCCCAGCTAAGCCCGGATCGAATGATGTTGTCCATCTGCTCTGATCCGTCGAGCACGATGCCGTTTCCACCATTGCTTGCACGCCCGATACCCACGCCGCCACCGTTCGAGAGCACGACCAGTGTCATTCCGCGCGCGACATTCCCCGCGAAACACTGCACGCTCATGTCGGCGGTGACGTTCGAACCGTCGTAAATGTTCGCGGTTTCGCGATACGGGGAATCCGTGCCGGAGACGTCATGATGGTCGCGACCGAGAATGACCGGACCGATTTCCCCGTTTCTGATCATCTCATTGAATTTCAGGGCGATGCGGACGCGTCCTTCTTCGTCGGAATACAGGATTCGTGCCTTGCTGCCCACGACCAGGCGGTTTTTCTCGGCGGTTGCAATCCAATGGTGGTTGTCACGGTCCATAGAACTGCGATCCGGATCGATGCAGGCCATTGCTGCCTGGTCTGTTTTGTGCAGATCTTCGTCCTTGCCACTCAGACAGACCCAGCGGAATGGACCGAAGCCGTAGTCAAAGCACATGGGGCCCATGATGTCCTCGACATACGAAGGCCAGATGAATCCTTCCGTGGTGTCGCGCCCATTTTTGGCGATCTCGTTTTCACCGGCTTCGAAAATCGAGGCCATGAAACTGTTCCCATAATCCCAGAAATACGAACCCGCGGCAGTGAGCCTTTTGATCACGGCATAATGGCGTCGGAGCGAATCGTCGACGAGTTGCTTGAAACGCGACGGATCGGACTTCATGATCGCGCGTCCCTCATCAAAGCTGACGCCTGCAGGAGTATAACCACCCTCGTAGACGACGTGACAGGATGTCTGGTCGGAGATGAGTTCGACAAGGATGCTGTGTTCGTCGAAATACTCGAGCAGATCAACGACATTTCCGTGATATGCGATGGATACCGCTTCACCTTTTTCGCGGTACTCCTTCATCCAGGCGGCAATCTGACTGAGATCGTCCGAAACAAGACTGACCCAGCCCTGGCTGTGACGGGTTTCTATCCGGCTGGCATCCACTTCGGCGATGACGCCGATACCGCCGGCAATTTCCACCGCCTTGGGCTGCGCGCCAGACATTCCCCCGAGTCCGGAAGAGATGAAATACACGCCCTTGAGATCGCCGTCGGCCGGTATGCCGAGATACTTACGGCCCGCGTTCAGCAGTGTGATGAAGGTTCCATGCACAATGCCCTGGGGCCCGATATACATCCAGCCGCCCGCCGTCATCTGTCCGTAATTGGACACACCCATCGCCGCGAGCCGACGGAATTGTTCCGGATTGTCCCACTGTCCCACGAGCAGTCCGTTCGTCGAAATGACACGCGGAGCGTCGGGCTTCGAGGGAAAGAGTCCGAGCGGATGCCCGGAGGAGACCACCAGCGTCTGCTTCTCTGTCATGATCTCCAGGTATTGCTTGATCAGAAGGTACTGCATCCAGTTCTGGCACACCTGTCCGGTTTCGCCATAGGTCACGAGTTCATACGGGTACAGCGCGACATCGAAATCCAGGTTGTTGTCGATGTTCACCTGCAACGCACGTGCAGGGAGAATGCCTTTGTATTCGCTTTCTGCCCTGGCTTTGATATTGCCTTCCGGACGAAAGCGGTATCCATAGATGCGTCCCATGGTCCGGAGTTCCTCGAGAAATTCCGGGGCGAGCTGCTCATGCAGTTCCTCAGGGACGTAACGCAGCGCATTCTGAAGCGCGATGCGGATTTCGTTCGGTGTCAGGTCAAGGCCGCGATTCGGCGCGCGACGGATGCCCTCTGCGAATTCCTTTTTCGGCGGAAGCTGCGCCGGCAGTTTCACCGTCATTGCCTGTGATATTTCAGTATTGCTCAGCATGGATCTACATCCTCGTGTTCAAGAGTTCCTGATCCCAAAGATACAAAAGTCGCATCGCATTAGCAGATTGCAGATTGCAGATTGCAGATGGCAGATCGCAGATGGCAGATCGCAGATGACAAACTCAGTTGGAGCTGGGATTGCTTCCCCTGACGTGTACACGGATTTCTGCTATGTCCGTGGAAGCAATCCCTGATACGTGGGATCGCGGGGGCGAGCTGACTATGGAAAAATCGAAACACGGTACGATGGAAAGATGACAGCGTACGGTATGATTCCATTTTCCGATACTTCTATCATTCCAAACTCTTCCGCTACCATCTGTCTTCGAACCTTCGTATGCTGAGTATAGGAACTCATGAGATCGAAAGGACATCGCATGAAGCGTGTAATCATAGTAGCCACAGTTTTGCTCTGCGTCATAAGTGCGCAGACGAAAGCGCAAGTGTGGGAAGACGTCGGCGGTCCCTACGGGGGGACCTTCATCGATATCATAACGCATGGGACAGGAATTGTCGCCGCTCCGTATTACCGGGCGTTTCTCCTGTTTGGAAACGCGGAAGGCACGGAATGGCGGGAGGTCTCCATGCCCTCATCCGCTGCGGAAGCATTCTGTCTGCTTTCGCCTGGTGAAGGACGACTGCTGGCTGGCAGTTTCAGTCGCGTCTATCGCAGTGATGATGATGGTACGCACTGGGAGGAGACTTACATACCGGAGCTGCTCGGGGCAGTCGTTGAAGATCTTGCCGGCAGCGGAGATACGCTGTTTGCCTGCGGCGGTGAGCTGCTGCTGCGCAGCACGAACCGGGGTGCGCGATGGAACGAGCTTACGGATGCCCCTCCGGCAGAGACAATTCTTCGGGATTTTCATCGTGTGATCGTCGGTGGCAGCGACGGCATATGGTGCAGCTACGATGCGGGCAATCAGTGGCAACGACTCGGTGCCGTGAGGGATTCCGTGCGAGGGCTGACAAAAGCGGAGGGCAGGATTTACGCAGCCCTGCGGCAGCCACGAGTCAATGGTGTGACACTGCTCAGATTTGATGAGGCAGGGCAGACCTGGGAAGAATGCGGGCTCCATGCCATGACGGTCAGTGCGCTTGCTGCTTCTCAGGGAACGCTGTATGCCGGGAGCGATGACGGTAGAACCCTCTGGCCGTTGCAGCGCTCCACGGATCAGGGAGAACACTGGGAGCAGGTTGTCGCTCCTCCGCATGGACTCCCCGCACCGCCGTTTCCCCGTCCTGTCGCTGCGTTATTCAGTACGTCCGGCCGGCTGCTCGCGGCTCTTAAGGGTATGGGCATCTGGCGCAGCGGCGATAACACAGTCGAATGGGAGTACGTTTCACATGGGTTTTTCCCGGTCGGCGTCGCGGATGTTGCAATCGGTGAGGACGGGACGATGTATGCATACAGCATGAAAGAGAATTTCCTCGCGCGTCGCCACGTGGGCGAAGAAGTCTGGGATTTTATGCAGTATCCGCATAATGAACGTCCCGGTGACATGCTTTTTCATGGAGATACCATCGTTCTCGCGATGTCTGACGGACTGCTGAGTGCTGATGTCCGCGACGTGGAGTGGTCACGCATGACGGCCACGGGGATTTCCCGTTCGTGGCAGGCGCTGTATCGCGAAACAAGTACGGGACGTTTGCTGGCTGGTGTACCGGGACTCCCTCCATACTATTCGGACAATACGCGGATCGGTGCGCAGGTCAGCGACTGGAATGGAGATTCGCTGCGTGGGCCGGATCGCATTTTTGATTTTGCTGCCTGGGATGGAGCGTTTGCAACGACACTGGGCATGAGCACGGATGGGGTGTTTCAGTCTACGGACGGAGGTGAACACTGGCTGCCGTTTCGTACCGGCGCATGGTATGATGCGACCAGTCATGCTCGTGCCAACATCCTGGTCGGTGAGCAGGGGGTACTTTCCCTCATTTCCCCTTCGGGACCGGAGCAGCTGCTGCATGAAGGACCCTCATATGCGGTTGCCCATTCGGCGGGTTCGGCATTTGTCGTTGCAACACGCGATTCCGGTGTGGTACTCTTCCGCTCGACGGAAGATTCGCCGGGTACACGCCTGCTCGACGGACTCCCGGCGACAGGCTACGCTCCGCCGACCGTCTGTCGCATCGCATTTACCTGGGATGACCATACACTGTATTTCGGAAACTGCGGGTTGCCCGGACTCTGGCGGATCACACTCTCCTCGATTTCCACTGCGGAACGGGTTCCTGCACCGTCAGGAATGAAACTGGACGGCGTGTACCCGAATCCCGTTCGTGAAAGTGCAGCCGCATGGCTGCACGCTGATCGCCCGCTGCATGTCCGGGTGTACATCGTGGATAACCTCGGGCGCGTCCTCGGCACGGTGCGTGAGCGCCGCGTCTCTGCCGGTGATGTGCAGCTGCGGCTGCCGACAGCTGGCCTCAGTCCGGGCAGCTACTTTCTCGTCTGCCACGCCGCGGAAGGACTCGTCTGCACTCCGTTCGTCGTTCTGTACTGAGATGTTTCCATAGCGAATTCCGTGTTTTTTTCGCGGGATTTTGTACATTGGGAGAAGTACAACATCAATTTCAAACCGGGTTCAACGATGACAGCGCAGTCTCACTGCGCGGGATTCCTGTACTTCTTTTCAAGGAGCACTCAATTCAATGGCTGAACCGAAAACAAAGAAAAACGACGCGAGCGTTGCGGAGTTTCTGGTATCCGTCGAGAATGAAAAGCGGCGTGAGGATGCAAAAACTGTCATGCAGCTCATGAAACGTGTCACGGGTTCGGTGCCGAAAATGTGGGGTGGCAGCATCATAGGCTTTGGCAGTTATCACTATGTCTATGCCAGTGGCCGGGAGGGGGACTGGCCCCTGGTCGGCCTCTCACCGCGCAAACAGGCACTGTCACTTTACATCATGGCGGGGTTTGATCGTTACGGTGAGCTGCTCGGAAAACTGGGCAAGTTCAAGACCGGGAAGTCCTGCCTATACATCAACAAACTGGAAGACATCGACCCCAAGGTTCTTGAGGAACTGATTGCCGAGTCGGTGGAATACATGAAAAGCAAATTTGAAACAACGACATAGGCTGTCATGCAGTATTTCATTCTGTTTTACACAACGGCTGACGACTACCTCGAGAGAAGAACTGCGTTCAGGGAAGAACACCTGGCCTATGCGAAGGCAGCACATCAGCGCGGTGAACTCGTTCTCGCCGGGGCGCTTGCGGACCCATCGGATCAGGCAGTGCTCATCTTCAGGGCTGATTCCGCGAAGGTGGCTGAAGAATTTGCCCGCAACGATGTGTACGTGCGCAATGGCGTGGTGACTTCCTGGGACGTGCGACCCTGGACCGTGGTCATCGGGGATTGAACATCCCGGTGGGCTGGAAGAAGCAAGGCGCAGATAATGCAGAACAGAGGCGTAATGATTGATCAGAAAGTGCTTGAGCACATGCACGAACATATTTCACAGTGGTCGGCCTGTGCCGACGACAGGAGTATCTTCCTTCAGTGCTACAGCATGATGACGGCAAACACGTTGAAGGAAATCGAGCTCGGCGGATTCCGTGATGGACCATGGGTGGAGTCCCTGCTCAATCGTTTTGCAGAGTACTACTTCAATGCACTCGACGCGTACGAACTTCATGACGGGAGTGCGCCGGCCGTCTGGCAGCATGCGCATGACATCACAATAATGCCTGGTACGCTGCCAGTGCAGCATCTGCTGCTTGGTGTCAATGCGCATATCAACTACGATCTCGTTCTTACCGTGACAGAACTTTTACGTGAAGAAGGGGAAGAGACTGACTCCGATCAGCTCGCGATCAGATACCAGGATTACGCGCATGTGAACACCATCATTGCCAACACCATTGATGCCGTACAGGATACTATTCTCAATCCCTCGATGCTCTCGATGCGCGTGCTCGATACCATCATGGGAAGAATGGATGAAGCATTGATTGCACGTTCCCTGCGCAGCTGGCGCGAACGCGTCTGGGTGACCGCAATCGCGCTGCTGCATGCACCTTCGGAGCGCGTATATCAAGACGAAGTGAAACGACTGGAAACCCATGTGATGCAACTAGCTCTCGCCATTTCAGAAAAGCGCTGGAGAGCCTTGATAGGAAGGTGAATATGCCAAGACGAAGAAGAAAAACGATTCGATGGGGACTTCTGCTGGTCGCATCACTGGCTGGCATCATCGCAGTATTGCTGCCCCATCTTCTGCGTGGAGGTGGCGTGGCCGATTACAGCGGCAATGTGTTTTTCCCATTGTATGCGACGGCGTGGGACAGGCTGCACCCACTTTTGACTCTGGGGCTGGCCACCGGACTCGGAGCGGTGCTCGGTATGCTCTGGCGCAAACACTGGTTCGTGACGGGCAATGCCTTTCTCCTCATCCATCTGCTGTGGCTGCTGCTCAATACGTTTTTCGGGCCTGAGCGCATTGATCTTCTTCCGCCGCTGCTAATTTTCAGTTACGTGATTCTCGCTCTGCCCGCATTGACCGGGGCCTTTCTCGGAAGCCGCGTTCGAACCATACTGTCACCGCAGCGCGCACATTAATCAACCACAGGAAACTTCTCGTACATGGATAGGCCCGGGACACGCAATCGCAGAATGTGCCAGTTGTTCATCGCCATGAGTTGCGATGGCTTCATCGCAAGGCTGGATGGGAGCGTCGACTGGCTGCAGGGTGAAGGCGACTACGGGTACAATGATTTCATTGACAGCGTCGATACGATCATCATGGGATCGCGCACATACGATCAGGTACTCGGGTTTGGAGCATGGCCGTATGAGGGGCTCCGCTGCTACGTGTATTCGCGGAAGCGGGCCGGCCAGCAGGATGCCCATGCACAGTTCACCTCGATGCCGCCCGATGAACTCCTGGCAGACATCCGCCGGGAAGACGGGAAGCATATCTGGCTGGTCGGCGGTGGAGAGATTGTCCGGCTCTTCATGCAGAACAATCTCATCGATGAGTATCATGTTTTCATTCAATCTGTCGTGCTCGGACGAGGACTGCCGCTTTTTCCGGCAGGGACGGAGGAGGGCCGCCTTCAGCTCGTCGATGCGCATCGATACGACAGACATATCGTGCGTCTGACCTACCTCCCCGCTGACGCAATCGCCTGAGACCTTCACGGAACTCTTCCGTGTTCTTCTCCCTTACTAGTAGTATATGATCAGGAACCCGCCGGCGACGCCCGGACGGGATGTTACGTATGAACAGGTATGGAAGGAGCACTGTATGTTAAAATCGTTCACGTATGTGATCGTCGGGGGTGGAATGACGGCGCATGCTGCATACCAGGGGATTCGGGAGGTAGATCCACACGGAACCATCGCCATATTTTGCCGCGAGAGCTGGCCGCCATATCAACGTCCCCCGCTTACGAAAGGACTCTGGAACGGAGACAGCGTCGATGATATCTGGCTCCCGATTGAGGATGACCTGACGGAGATGCATGTTGGAGAGAGCATCGCCAGCATTGATCCCGAAACGCAGCGTCTGCGCAACAGCGAGCAGGATGAATACGGTTACGGGAAACTGCTGCTGGCCACCGGAGCGCATGTGCGCCATCTGCCGTTTGGCCAGGACGATGTCCTGTACTACCGCGATATGTCCTCATACAACACCCTGCGATCATGGACAGGGAAAGGCGACGTTTTTCTCATTGTCGGTGGAGGGTTTATCGGATCTGAAATTGCTGCGGCGCTGTCGACCAACAATGAACAGGTTGTGATGATGTTCCCGGATGCTGGCATTGGTGGACGCACCTTTCCTGCAGATCTTTCCCATTACCTTGGCGACATGTACCGTGAGCATGGCGTTGAAGTATTTGATGGGGTGGAAGTTCAGGGAATCGTTGAAAATGCTGGCCGCAAGAACATACAGACGAATCTCTCCCGTAGTTTTGAGGTGGATCATGTCGTCGCGGGTATCGGAGTGCTTCCGAACGATGCAATCGCGGAAGCTGCCGGACTCGAAACCGGTGACGGTGTCCATGTGGATGCGTTTCTCCGCAGCAGCGACGCACACATTTTCGCTGCCGGTGATGTCGCGAATTTTTATAGCGCGGTACTCGACAGGCGGATGCGCGTTGAGCATGAAGACAATGCGCTCACAATGGGAAAACAGGCGGGACGTAATATGGCCCTCCAGCAGGCAGGGAAGGATGCGGAGACATACACGCATATCCCGATGTTCTATTCAGATCTTTTCGATCTCGGATACGAAGCGGTCGGTCTGATCGATGCACGTCTCGAAACCGTCAGCGACTGGAAGGAGCCGTACCGCGAAGGCATCGTGTACTACCTGGAAGACGCAAAGGTGCGTGGTGTGCTGCTGTGGAATGTCTGGGAGAAGGTCGATGAAGCACGCGCTCTCCTCGCTGCGTCCGGTCCGTTTACTGTGGAAGGAATAAAGAAAGAGCCGCCGATCAATTTCTGACCGGGCGGCTCTGAGGAAACACGAAGACAGCGTCACACGGTTACGTCGCGGGACGCACGCCTGCTATTCTTTTATGGCGTCAAGTACCTCGTCCAGGATTTCGCAGCTGCGAACGACCTCTTTCATTTTGGTGTGGTCGGGGTAAAGGGGTCTGTCGATGTCGAGATGATCGACATGTCTGCGCACCACTTCACGGCCTTTCTGCACACCCGTACCGTTGGTGAAGTCGCGGAAATCCAGCGCCTGTGCTGCGGCCATGAACTCAATGCCCAGCACACCGTATGCGTTGTCGAGGATCTGTGCGTTCTTGATGGCGGTGTTCATACCCATCGAGACAAAGTCTTCCTGATCAGCTGCGGCCGGGATCGACTGAATCGACGCGGGCATGGAAAGAATGCGCTGCTCGACGATGAGACTGTCGGCCGTGTACTGGCTGAGCATGAGTCCTGAGAACATGCCTGCGCCCTTGGTGAGGAAGGATGGGAGTCCGACGCTCAGTGCGGGATTGAGGAGCCGGTTGAGACGGCGCTCAGAGAGTACGCTGACCATCGTGATGGCTGTGCCTGCCATGTCCATCGGCAGTGCAACCGGCGTACCCTGGAAATTTGCACCTGTGAGGGTCAGATTTTCTTCGGGGAAGAAAATCGGGTTGTCGCCAACCCCGTTGAGCTCGATTTCCACCTGTACCTTGGCGTGTGCGACGGCGTCATGCGCGGCGCCGATAACCTGCGGTGTGGACCGCATCGAATAGGCATCCTGTACTTTGACCTTCATCTTTCCGGTTTGCAGGTCGCTTCCCTTAATGCAACGTGCAATTGCATTTGCGGACCGCACGGCGCCGGCGAAACCGCGGACTTCGTGCAGCCGGCTGTCATAGGGCTTGAGATTTGCCAGCAGCGCTTCGAGTGACATTGCCGCGGCAATCTCTGCCTGTTGCAACCACCGGTTCATGTCATAGAGGTGAATGGCGCTCATTGCCGTCAACAGGTTAGAGCCGTTGATGGTCGCGAGGCCGTCTCTTGCCTCCAGTCCGGGAATGGGAATGCCTGCCGCTTCGAGAGCCTGGCGACCTGGCATTCTTTCGCCGTTGTACCAGGCTTCACCCTCGCCCATCATGAGCAGCGCGACCTGTGACATCGGTGCCAGGTCACCGGAGGCACCGACGGAGCCTTTCTGGCAGACCACTGGAGTGACACCCTTGTTGAGCATTGCAATCAGCGTTTGCGTGATTTCCGGTCGGCAGCCACTGTTCCCGTGCGCGTGCACGTTAATGCGTCCGGCCATCGCACCGCGAACATATTCCACCGGCGCGGGATCTCCGATGCCTGCGGAATGGTTGTAGATCAGATATTTTTGAAATTCCTTGACCTGTTCGTCGTTCAACACGACTTCTGAAAACTCCCCGATCCCGGTATTGATGCCGTACATGATTTCATGATCGGCAATTTTTTTCTCGAGCATCGCGCGGCAAACCTTGATGCGCTCAAGCGCATCGGGATGCAGTTCCACGGGTTCATTGTGGCGCGCAATCTTTACAAGTTTCTCGACAGTCAGGTTCGAACCGTCCAGAACAATAGCCATAAACAACCTCCGGATGATCGATACGAAAAAGCAGCGTAGTAAAATACGGTTTTATCCGCAGTCTGCCAGCATCCGGAAGGGATTGCGCAGATAGTAAAAGAGGAAGGCAAGAAAAGAGGAACGCAAGAAAAGAGGAACGCAGATTTTCGCAGATGTACCGCAGATTCTCGCGGGGAAAAATTAAAAATTGTTCTCGGCGAAAATCAGCGACTAATCAGCGAAAATCTGCGTTCCTCTTATCTCTGCGTTCCTCTTTCTTTACTGCGAAAATCAGTTCGCGGATTTTGCGACGTTTTCGAGTGTGGCGGTGACGAGGTTCCAGAAACGTTCGGTTGCCGGAATGTTGATGCGCTCGTCAGGACTGTGTGCGCCCTCGATGGTCGGACCGAAGGAGATCATGTCCATGTCCGGGAATACTTCACCAATGAGTCCGCACTCGAGACCGGCGTGGATCGCCTTGATTTCCGGATCCTTGCCAAACAGCTGGTTGAAGCTCAGCTTGACAAACTTCAGTGCGCTGGATTCCATGTTCGGCTTCCAGCCGGGGTAGCCGTCGCCCTGCACGACATCGAACCCTGCCAGGCGGAGGACTGCACCGACCGTGGCGACGATATCCGCCTTTTCGGATTCGACGCTGCTGCGCTGGCTGGTACCGACGGTGATGGTGTCGATTTCCATTGTCACGGTCGCAAGCATCGTGGAGGTTTCCACGAGTCCTTCGATATCCGCGCTCATCTTGATAACACCGGTGGGGAGTCCCTGCAGCGCATTGAGCAACGCCTTGAACTGTGCGTCGTCCGCAACCTTGCCGTTGCCGCCAACTTTCGTAGCCTTGATGGCAAGATCAGGCTCCACCGAACTGATCTCGTTCAGGAACAAGTCCTGGAAGCCCTGCATTTTTCCGAGTACCTCGTCAACCTTGTCGTTCGGCACATAGACAACGGCTTCGGCTTCACGCGGGATAGCATTGCGCTTACTGCCGCCGAGCATGCTCGAGAACTGTACACCGGGAACATTCGCCGTGAGGTCGGCGAGGATACGAGTGAGAAACTTGATTGCGTTTCCACGGCCCGTGGCGACATCCAGTCCGGAGTGCCCGCCCTTGAGTCCGCCGACATTGATATCGATGGCCTGCGACGTAGCGGGAGCATCAGAGAGGTTGAGTTTCATCACGCCGGCGGTGTCCATACCACCTGCGCAGCCGACGTACAGGGCACCGTCTTCCTCGGAATCGAGATTCAGCATCATATCCGCTTTCAGGAAGCCCGGCTTGAGTCCCTTGGCGCCGGTCAGCCCGGTCTCCTCGTCGACCGTGAATAGAAATTCCATTGGCGGATGCACGAGGTCTTTCGACTCAAGAACAGCGAGTCCGGCGGCCACGCCGATTCCATTGTCTGCGCCCAGCGTCGTGCCCTTCGCGGTCACCCATTCGCCGTCGACATACGCTGCAATCGGATCATTGTCGAAATCGAAATCCGTGTCCTTGTTCTTTTCGCAGACCATGTCCACATGTCCCTGGATGAGCACCATCGGTGCGTTCTCATGTCCCGGAGTGGCAGGTTTACGGACGACAATATTGCCGGTGTCATCCTGCTCGTACGCATAGCCGAGATCGGTGAGCAGCTTCTTCAGGTACGCAAGTACTTTCTCTTCCTTCTTTGAGGGACGAGGGACCTGTGCCAGTCCATGAAAATGACGCCACAGCGATTTGGGTTCGAGGTCAGTCAGTGTTGACAATGGGATGCTCCTTTTTCGTTATCGGATTGAGAGTTATCGATGTAATCCCTTAAGATAGAGAAGATTGCTGTAATGGGAAATGGAGAATGGCGTCCCGTCGCATTTTCCACGCAATTCACGCCGGGACGCAAGCGCACCTTGCCTCTGCATGGGCAAATCTCTATGTTGCTTTTTTAACCCACGAAAATACGGGACATATGAACAGGGTCTATCTGGTCTGCATCGCATTGTTTTTTCTGCTTCTCCCCCATGGACTTCGCGCCCAGGGAACGAATGAGAGTGGAGATTTCAAACTTGGCGTAGAACTCTACAACGACAGCCTGTTTGCGCAGGCGGAAGATCAGTTTGCGTCATTCATTGATCGATATCCGAATTCTGGAAGCGCGATCGAGGCACGGTATTATCTCGGTCTCGTGCAGGTGAAAACCGGCAAGTACAGACAGGCGGCAAACACATTCTCGGATTTTGCGCTGCGTTACCAGGATCATCCTCGTGCGGTGGACGCATGGTGGCAGCTTGGCGAACTGTATGCGCGTGAGCATAATTACGCTGAAGCAGGTGAAGCCTTTGCGAAGTTGAAAAGCTTTTACCCGAAGAACGCCAGGGCTCCACAGGCACTGCTGCAGGCTGGGACGTATTTCCTTCGCGCGGATGAAACCGAAAATGCACGCTCCGTTCTCAATGCGGTACTGCTTGAATACCCCAAGTCCGATGTGCGCTTTGAGGCCCAAATGCAGCTCGGGCGCCTGTATCTCGCCCAGGGAGAATACGAACGCGCCCTGCGAGAGTTGCAGCGCCTGCTCACGGAGGCTGTTCCCGCATCACTGCGGCCGGAAGTGATCGTCGCTATCGGAGAAACACGGGCGGGACTCGGAGACAGGGAGGCTGCGGAGGGACGCTACACGGAAGCCATCAGTACGTATCCTGCCACGATGGCGGCACTCAAAGCGCGTGTTCGCCTGGGAGACCTTCACCGTAGCTTCCGTGATTTCAGCAGTGCGCGCGCGCAGTATGTGAAGGTTGCCGAGAACGGGAATGCTCCCCCGGCAATGCGTCAGCAGGCATATGCCGGACTCGCGGAGACCGCGTCCGCCGAAGGTGACGATGCTGCCGCACTTGAAGCATGGAAGCAGCTGTTCACAAGTGCGTCTGAAGGACTCGAACCGGGAATGATCCGCGCCGCCGCTGCTGCGGCACGTCGCGCCGGCGCATACGCCCAATCAGAACGCTGGCTCGAAGCGCTGTATGCGGACTCCCTGGTCAGTACCGACCGGCAAAGTCTGCTCGTGGAACTCGGCGAAAGTGCCCGTGAAGCGTCGGACATCGCCGCTGCGCTCACATGGTATCGTACCTACCTGCAGAACTATCCATCGGAGCCCGGCGCAGCAGACGCACTATTGCGTATCGCAGATATTGAGGAGCGCGAGCTGCAGAACTACAGCAGCGCTCTCGACCACTACACCGCCATCGGGGAGCGATACGGCCTGAACCGGGTCTCAGACGATGCACAGTTCGGCAGGGCGCGCACTCTCGAACGACAGGGGGATACACGCGCTGCTGCGCAGGCATACCGGCAGCTGCTTCTCCTCTTTCCCGCCTCGGAATTATTCGGGGAAGCGGAGGCCGCGTATCAGCGACTGCAGCTCGCAGGTGGTGGGGATGCCGAGCGATCCGTTCGCAAACTCGCGGATGTCATTGCTGCAATGCATGACAATGAAAGCGGGGGACAGGTAGACCTTCTCCTTGCCCGTGTGTATCTCGAGGAACTCGGGGATTATGTGCGCGCGGAACGGTTTTTTAATTCAGCGCAGGCAAAGGGGCTTCGCGGAGACGATGCGGAGGCCGCCGATTTCGGTGCAGCATTGACCGTGATCAGGCTTGCCCGGAAGGGCACGCGCACCCTTGCAGATGCGGAGACGCAATGCAACAGCTTTTTCGCGTCGCATACATCGGGTACCCGGCACGACGATCTTGCCTGGGAGCTTTTCCAATTGCAGGCAGCCAGTGCCACGCCGGCCGAAGTGCTCACCGCATCCGCGGGATTCCTCGCTCGTAATCCATCACAGCATCGTGAAGCTGCCCTCCTTGCCGCCGGGTTTGCACAGGTGGAACTGGGTAGGGATGAAGCGGCCGTGCGGGAGTTCAATGGCATCATTGAAAGTGGGTCGGCCACCGACGAGCTGGCTGCCGCACGTTACGGACGGAGTATGGCATATGCCGCCCTGCGGAAATTCGACGAAGCGCTGACGGATCTCGACGCCTCCCTTGTCCGCGCACCCAACGGCAGATATGCCGCGGATGCCCTGCTGCTCCAGGGACGATTGCTTGCGCGAGTCGGCCGGTATGGCGAAGCGGTGGACGCATTCGACGATGCCGCTTCGAGGTATCCGTATGCAGCTGTTGCCGACAGTGCGCGTATTGCCGTTCTGTCCGTGCTGGTGGAAGCCGGTCGCACCTCCGATGCCGTTGCGCGTTCAGGGCGCTACTACCGGACGGTCATGGAAAACCCGTTCCGAAGCGACGTTCTGCGGCAGGAGTATCTTTTTGCCCATGCTGTTGCGCTCGCGAAGGCACAACAGCGGAGTGAAGCGAAAAAAGCACTCCTGCGCTATGTCGATCACTACGGTGAGGGACAGCATCTTGGCGAAGTGCTGTTCGCGCTGGGACAGATGTATAAGGATGAAGGAAAGATCGATCTCGCAAGTACCTATCTCGAAAAGTCCGCAACATTGAAACAGGGCAGTGCCGCTCTGCGAGATGCGGCTGATCTGTTGCTGGAAAACGGGAAATACGATCGTGCAATCGATGCTTACACCCGCCTGATTGCCCAGAGCAGCGAAACCGCCGTGCAGCGTTATGCGGACTCCCGCATCGTTGTTGCGCTGTTTCGGGCTGACCGATTCGAAGACGCTGAAGCCAGGATGAGTGCATTCCGCAGCGCGTGGCCTGACGCGGAAGGCCTTCTCGATGAGTTTTTGCTCGAACGGGGAAAATATCACTTCCGGAAGGGAGAGTATTCAAAGGCTCAGGATGTATTCGATGATGTGGAAGATTCGGATGCGAGGGATATCGCCGCACTGGGACAATACTGGAATGGGCGCTGCCTGGAGGCACAGAGCCGCAACACGGATGCGCGCGAGGCATTCCAGTCCGTTGTTGAAGACCATCCCCGCACGGAGGCCGCGCTGCTCTCCATGATGTCGCTGGGCCGCATGTCCATGCGTGCGGAAAAATTCCAGGACGCAGCCATGGAATACAAGGCTGTAATCGACGCCGGTGATATTCCCGAGAGTATGCTCAAGGATGCGCTGAATGGTGTCATATATGCCTATGACGCCCTGGAAATGTACGATGTCGCCGCTGAGATGACGAGAAAATTCCTGAACACCTGGCCCGGTGACGCCACGGCATTCCGCAAACGTGTGAATCTCGGTACCTATCTTTACAATTTGCGTTACTACGACCTGGCGCTTGCGCAGTACGAAGGTCTGCTCCCGGACGCGCCTCCCGACGACATGGCGGAGATTCGCTACTATATCGGGGAATGTTATTTCTTCAAGCAGGATTTCAACCGGGCCGTACAGGAGTTCCTGAAGATTCCCTATCTGATCGTGAAAAAGACGGAAATGGACTGGGCGTCGTCGGCCTATGACTATGCAGCCAGAGCGTACAAGGAACTCGGGAAGTACGAGCTGGCCATTGACATGTACCAGAAAATAATTGACACGCCCGGCGTGGACCCGCGCTTCCGTGCGGAGGCGGAGAAGCGCAGCAAGGAGATCCGGGCGCTCATGAACTGAGTGATGCATCATGCCGTCCATTGAATGGACACTGGAACTGCGATTCGTTATCGCGCTCGGTCTCGGATTTCTTATCGGACTCGAGCGTGAGAGCAGCGGCGCCGAGCGAAAGAGCGGCAGCCTCTACGCAGGCGTACGCACGTATACGGTGATCAGTCTCTATGGCTTTGCCTGCGCGTGGCTGTACCGCATCGGCGTTACCTGGGCTCTTCCCGCCGGTATGCTGTCTCTTGCGGCGCTGACCGTCGTCGGCTATCTGGCCAAGATGCGCGAGGGCAGGAGGGGGTGGACGAGTGAGGTCTCGGCTCTGCTCACCTTTGTTGTCGGCGTGCTTGCACTGCTGGCGGACGTTTGGGTTGCGATCACGCTGGGGGTGGTCAACACCATACTGCTTTCCGAGAAAGGGGACCTCGAACATTTTGTCGAACGCCTCGACAGAAGTGAATTCCTCGCAGTCCTGAAATTCCTGGTTGTTACGGCGATCATACTGCCCGCTCTTCCCGACAGGGAATACACACGATTCGATCTCAATCCCGCACGCGTGTGGCAGCTCGTCATCCTGGTGTCCAGCATCGGATTTGTCGGATATTTCCTGACCAAGAAGTTCGGGCGGAAGCTCGGGCTCTGGCTCTCGGGAATTTTTGGAGGGATTGTCTCCAGCACTGCAGTCAGCATTGCTGCCGGACGCATGGCGCAACGTACATCGTCCCTCAGTTTTCATGCCCTTCAGATGTCCATTCTCGCAAGCAGTGTGATGTACCTGCGCATCCTCATTCTGCTCTTCGTGGTAAATCCCACCGCTGGTATGGAAATGTGGTGGCGCTGTGTCATCCTGTCCCTGCTCGGAGTTTTGCTTGCCCTGCGGACGGGACGTCGTACGGACGATGTCGAGGTCGAGGAATTCACCACGCTGCAGAACCCATTCGAACTGAAACCCGCCCTCATCTTTGCAGCCGTTTTCGTCCTTCTTTCGGTACTGACCGTCTACGCCCGCGAGGCGCTTGGTACGGCCGGCATCGTGATGCTGTCGCTTGTCGTCGGCGTCGTCGATATCGATCCGTTCATCCTCTCCGTGGCGCAGGATCACAGCGGTGCCATGATGCTCGTCATGCCCCTGATGCTTGCAATGATGAGTAACACCCTCGCGAAGGGGAGCTACTTTTTCATTCTGGCGAAAGAAACCCGAGTACAGACAGCGTTCCGGTACGGAATCTGGGCCGCATTGCACATCCCTTTGCTGGTGCTGTAATGGCCTTTCCTTTTTCCGCATTTATCCCGATACTATTTCCCGATTCGAACTCGCAACACGACAAGTCGTCCCACGTCAGATGCAGGAGTGATATGAGGAGGGGTGTGCACATGCCGCATGCCGCAGTGTCTAGAGTGCGCGTGTTGTTTCTTGCCTGCCTGTTCCTGCCGGTATCCGTCCACGCACAGGAGCCGGTCGTGGAGCCCACCGTTCTGCAGTTCGGACATATCCGTCACGGGGGAGATCGCTGTCAGACGCTGAGAATCATCAATCGCGCGAATACGCAAATCCAGGTGCAGGACATCTGGCATCCGAAGCAGCCGTTTCCCACCACTATCTGGAATGGGTCATTGTTCCCGGGTGACACGCTGGTCAGCACCATCTGTTTCGAAATGAAGCGGCTCGGGGCGGATACTTCCATGATTCATATCCTGTTTGATACAGGAGGTGGCCAGGATTCGCTGCTCATTCCGGGGTATGCCTTTGGGTGGGACAGTCTGTCGGTCGGGATCGGTGTGACGGTAAGCGGAAAGCCCGGAAGCGTTCTCTCTGTTCCGCTTCGGATCTACGATGATATTCCGGAAGGACATGATATCCGGAAGCTCTCTTTCACGATTCAATTCAACAAGACCCTGCTGTATCCGCTGGCGGATCCGAACTTTGTTCACAACTCCGTGGTTTCGGGGATGTCGGATCTCAAGGTGCATGTCAACCGCGATTACTCCCGCGATCCTGTCACTGCAACATTTGAAATAAGCGGAAGTAGCCCGCTGATCAATCCTGCAACCGACAGCATCCTGTTTCGTCCCACTTTTCTCGTGCTGCAGGGTAATGCCATGGGCTGTGACCTTACACTGACGCATGTGCGATTTTCTGACGGGGTGCCCCTCGGTGGCGCCTTTCTCAAGGGCAGGTTCGAGGCAGACAGTATATGTTATCAGCGATTCCGGCTCGTCGATCATCCAGCCATTCTCTCTGAACCGGAAATAGGAAGCTTCCCCAATCCCGCAAGCGCATCAATGATGCTTCACTGCGTGCTCCCGCGTGAGCAGCACGTGCGCGTGACGCTGCACAGCATGCTGGGGGATGAAGTCGCCACGATATACGACGGCGTCCTCACGGAGGGGGACCACGCGTTGCCGGTGGACGTTGTGCGCATGCCGCGGGGGAGGTATTTCTGCCGTATCCTCACCTCTTCGGGCGGATCCGCCACAAGCAGTGTGGTGCTGCAATGAGAGTGCCCGCAGCAATGAGAGTGCCCGCAGCAATGCTTCTTCTCGCTATTCTCCTGGTCCCGTCTGCGCAGGCGCAGTATCTCGAGGAAACGCCGCGTGAGGTTTTTCTGCTGGGTATCAGCGGGGGAGCCGTCTTCTCCTGGCACCAGGGAAGTTTTACGACCAGCGATGCACGGTATGACTGCTGCACGTTTTCAGGGGGAAACGGAATCGGGCGCGCGGTGGGACTGCGTGGTGTGATCCCACTGAATGGTATGATATTTCTGCGTCCCGGTATCGCTTTCGACCAGTTGAATGCAGATTACCCTGAAAAACTGGACTCCTATCCCGTACTTGCGAGCGACAACAGTGTGACCCTCATGACGCTCGAGGAGGCGCTGCAAATCAGTCTGGAGACCTTCAGCGCAGAGCTGCTGCTCGCGTATCGTATCGTGGATCCCGGCATGTACGTCATTGCCGGGCCCGCCTATACCGTGCTCATGTCGCGGCATCAGACGCAGACAGAGCGTATCGTTTCGCCCGCGGACCTCGAGTTTATCGACGGCGGCCGTTCGCATGATCTGATTGACAGTGAAATTGAAGGGTTATCTTCTTTTCTTTCCCTTCGCCTCGGGGCAGGCGTTCTCTTCCCGATCAGTCCGATGTTCCACGCGAATCCGGAAGCGAGTTTCATCCTTCCTCTCACAGATGTGGAGCAGGAGGGGGCATGGTCTGTTGCCGGGTTTACGTTCAGTCTCGGGATTCTTCTGATGCTGTGAGCAGATGTTCACCACGCAGCATGTCGTCGAGCTGCTGACGTTCCCTGGCGAGCAACCACGAACCATTGTGTACGACAACTTCCGCAGCGAGGGGACGGGAGTTGTATTCCGAGCTCATACTTGCTCCATACGCGCCGGCTGACAGGAGCGCAACACGGTCGCCACGCCGCAGCTGCGGCAGGGGATAGCGCTGTGCAAACGTATCAGAACTCTCACACACCGGTCCCACCACATCGTAAAACACCGTCGTCTGTCCCCCCTCCGGTTCCATGAGCGGGAGGACATCGTGGAGTGCACTGTACAACGCCGGGCGGAGCAGGTCATTCATTCCCGCATCCAGGATACAGAAAATCCTGTCCTTCCCCGGCTTTTCATGTTCCACTGTCGCGAGGAGGACGCCGGCATTCGCGACCAGGGAACGGCCGGGTTCGGTGATGAAACGAAATGCATCTGTGCGCTCACCGAGCAGGTTCTGCAGAATCGCAGCGATGTCAGCGAGGTCAAGAGATTGCTGTTCCTCGTTATACGCGACGCCGAAGCCACCGCCGAGATCGATGACGGGCCGCTGCATTTCCAGCATGGGCGCGATTTCATCGAGCGTGGTGATCAGCAGCAGCAGTGCCTCCCTGTACGGTTCCGGGGAAAATATCTGTGAGCCGAGATGGAAGGAGAGTCCGGTAATGCGTATCCCGGGAAGCCAGGACGCCTGTGCAGCGATGGAATGAATATCCCTGGCGCTCAGACCGAATTTGTGTGACGATTCGCCAGTGGAAATATGCGGGTGTGTGCCTGCCTCCACATCCGGGTTCAGGCGAAGAAGGCAATCGGCCACAGTGTTTTTTTTCAGAGCAATCTCGGAGATGAGCCGACACTCGCTCGCCGATTCTACGTTGAAATGTGCTATCCCTGCGTCGATGGCATCGGAGACATCAGCCTGTGATTTCCCGACGCCGGTCATCGTGATACGCGAAGGATCCGCCCCGGCGCGCAATGCGCGATACAGTTCACCGCGGGAATTGACGTCGAAACCGGCGCCCTCTGCCGCCAGTCCCTGTAGTATTGCCAGCGAGGGATTGGCTTTGACCGCGTAACACACCTCATGCTGTAGTCCACCAAAAGCGGATGCATGCGCCCTGTAGCGGGAAATGATACTGTCGAGATTGTACACGTAGGTCGGGGTGCCCACGCGGGAGGCAATCCGGGAAAGCGGGATTTCCCCACAGTGCAGTTCACCCTCCCGGTAGGAAAAACCGTCGGCATCGATCATGTGTTCGCCGTGTTGTCAGTTGGCTGAAGCGTGGAATGCCAAAAGATAGCAAGCGAAGGCCGCTATTCAAAAATGCCGGTTTCCGTCACCGTGGAAAAAAATTCATCATGAAGCTCGCTGATCGCTTCGGGGACGCGGTCGTCGTCGATCACGAAGGTGAGGTTGATTTCCGATGCACCGTGACTGATCATTTCGACCGGGATATCTCGAAGGCGCGAGAAGATGCGCGCCGGCGTACCGATTTCGGATTTGAGCTTCTCACCAACCACGCAGATGATCGCCTTGTTCCGCAGCACAGTCAGTTCACCATAGCGCTGCAATTCTTCGCACAGCGCGTCAAGCTCTGGCGAGTGCTCGACACTGAGTGAGATGCTGACTTCGGAGGTTGTGACAAGATCGACCGAGGTCTGGTACTCGTTGAAGATGTCGAATATCTTCTTCATGAAACCATAAGAACCCAGCATCCGCGTTGATGAAATGTTCAGGATGGTGATCCCGCGCTTGTAGGATATCGATTTGACCGGAACATTGGCCGGATCCGGTCTGGCCTTGATCAGCGTCCCACGCACCTGGGGTCGGCGGGAGTTGAGGATGTGTACCGGAATGTCCTTCTCGATTGCGGGCAGCAGTGTGCTCGGGTGCAGGACTTTCGCCCCGAAGTAGGCCAGCTCCGAAGCTTCGCGGAAAGACATTTCCCGAATGCGCAGTGCGGATGGCACGATATTCGGATCCGCTGTCAGCATGCCATCGACGTCGGTCCAGATCTCAATATCATCTGCGTGCATGACGGTTCCGATAATGGCAGCAGAGAAATCCGATCCCCCGCGTCCCAGCGTCGTGGTGACGCCCTGCGCGTTCGCGCCAAGAAAACCCTGGAGCACGGGGACGATATTCTTGTCGAGCCGCGGACGAATAACGCGCTCGCATGCAGCTTCCGTGAGGTCGAACAGCGGTTCCGCTTTTCCGAAGGCGCTGTTCGTGACAATACACTGGCGGGAATCCAACAGTTCGGCTCGCACACGTGCCTCGCGCAGCGCCTCGGTCATGATCGCGGTACTCATCCGTTCGCCGTAGGACATGACGAAATCGAGGACGCGAGGGGAGAGGTCGCCCGTGATGGAGATACCGTAAATCAGATTCCGAATTTCCTCGTCAAACGCCTTGAACTGCCGGATCAGCATATCCTGCTCCTGCAGTCCCTCAATCAGGTTGGCGATGATGGAATACTGCCGCTCGATCACACGGTCGCGCACAACGGCTTCGGCTTCCGCGCGTTTCCCATCGGCTGCAAGCTCTGCGCAGCGGATCAGTGCATTGGTCACTCCCGCGACAGCGGAAAGTACGACCACCGGTTTCTGTTTGATGCGGGCCCGAACGATCTCGCATGCCTTCTTCATGGCGGACGCATCTTCCAGAGACGTTCCGCCCAGCTTCATCACAATCATTCCGTAATATACTTAGGAAATATGAATTCCGAATGCCCGCCACACCTTGCCAGACATTGAAAACAGGCCGGGTTGGCGGACCATTTCGTCTCAGGCGCTGAAAGCATGGGGAGCGCCTTTGTCTATGTTCCATAATTTTAATACTTTATCATATCAGAAGGGAAACAGGTCGGAAGTTCCGCTGTCCTGGTTTTCCCGATTACGAACACGGCAGCCGGATTTCGGATAATGTTGTTTTGATAAGAGGGTGGAATTTGTGATTTTTGTAGCGATATACTGTGCATGCGAGGTTTCATGTCCGCTATTTGTTCCTGCCGAACCCTCCCTGCCGAAACGATTTCAACACTTTTGTAATGCATGAAGATGTTCAAGACTTTTCCCGGAGGAGTACATCCTCCCGAAGAAAAAGAGCTCAGCGAGCATTGTGCTTTCGAGGTCATGCCACTGCCTGCTTCTGTGATTCTGCCGTTGTCGCAGCATCTCGGCAAGCAGGCGAAACCGCTGGTGGACAAGCGTGCCACGGTAGCGCGTGGACAGGTGGTTGCGGAAGCTGATGGCTTCATCTCCGCTCCGGTACACGCACCGATCATGGGTACCGTCAAGAGCATAGGCCGTGAGAACAACAGCAACGGCTATATGAAGGAAGCCCTGGTCATCATCCCGGCGAAGCTCAAGGAAGATGAAGAGGCCCCGGCCGATGTCACCATGCCGCCGCTCGATGCAGAGACCGCGACGCCAGACGAGATTCGGGCGCGGGTCAAGGAGGCCGGTATTGTCGGACAGGGTGGTGCCGCGTTTCCGACCTTTGTCAAACTCAATCCTCCCGAAGGACGCGAACTCGAGTCCGTCATTATCAACGGCTGTGAATGCGAACCGTACCTGACACGTGACGATCGCTTCATGCTCGAACGTCCCGACGCCATCGTCTCAGGTCTGCGCCTGATCATGCGCGCACTCGGGGTGCAAAAAGGCATCATTGGTATCGAGAACAACAAGCCGGATGCCATCGCATCCATGCAGAAGGCCGTGCAGGGATTTGACGGACTCGAGGTATGCGCACTGCAGACCAAATATCCGCAGGGTGCGGAGAAGATGCTGATCAAGGCGGTGAACGGGCGGGAAGTTCCTCCGGGCAAGCTGCCGCTCGATGTGGGTGTCGTCATTCAGAATATCGGCACCGCGGTTGCTGTGCACGACGCCGTAACAAAAGGTGAGCCCTCTGTCACCGCAGCGCTCACGGTAACGGGGCGCGGCATTCGTACGCCGAAGAACCTGATCGTCCCGGTCGGTACACCGATCAAGGACGTGATCGAATTCTGTGGCGGACTCACGGAGGATGCCGGCAAAGTCATCGTCGGTGGTCCCATGATGGGTGTGGCGCAGTACAATCTCGAAGCGCCGGTCATGAAGGCGACCTCGGGCATCGTCGTGCTCACGAAGGAGGAAGTGCGCGCAAGAGAAGAAACAAACTGCCTGCGCTGCGGAAAATGCGTTGACGCATGTCCCCTGCACCTGCTGCCCACGCGCCTTGCACGACTGGCTGAACTCAACCGGCTCGAGGAAGCGGAAGAGTATGGTATCACCGTGTGCATGGAATGTGGCAGCTGCGCATTCACCTGTCCGGCGAACATTCCGCTGGTTCAGTGGCTGCGCCTGGGCAAGCAGCGTGTCATCACCATGCAGCGCAGCCGCAAAGCTGACGCAGCCTGATCGATTTACAGCTCTATCAAGATTTCACCACTATAAAAGTACACAGCACCTATGTCAAGCGTAACAGTGACCGAGGCACCAAATGAGCGAGAGCTGCTGCTCTCGACTTCGCCTCACCTGCAATCGCGCTGGACGACCAAACAAATCATGTGGTTTGTCGTTCTCGCGCTGCTTCCGAGCGTGATTTCGGCCGTGCTCTTTTTCGGGTTTGCGCAGCTGCTGGTCATCGCCATCGCCGTCGGGTTCGCCGTCGGTACCGAGGCGTTGATACAGTACCTGATGAAAAAACCCATCGCCGTCAGCGACGGCAGCGCGGTCATCACCGGACTCCTGCTGGGACTTATTCTACCGCCGCATTTTTCCCTCGTTTTCACCGCACTGGGCGCCATCTTCGCCATCGGTGTCGGGAAAATGCTCTTCGGTGGACTCGGCTATAACATTTTCAATCCTGCACTCGTGGGCCGTGCCTTTCTCCAGGCGGCTTTCCCGGTTGCCATCACGACATGGACGATACCGAACTTTGCTGTCGACACCGTTTCAAAAGCGACACCGCTGGCAGCGCTGAAATTTGACGGGGTCGTCACTGGCTTGTCCTCGATGATGTACGGCAACGTCGGAGGTTCGCTCGGTGAGACATCCGCCATTGCGGTACTCATCGGCGGTGTGTTCCTGATCGTAACAGGCGTCGCCAACTGGCGCATTCCCGCAGCGATGCTCGTCGGAGTCATCGTGTTCGGCGGTGGACTGTGGCTGATCGATTCGAGCTATCCGACCCCGCTGTTCCACATCTTCGCGGGCAGCTTCCTGTTCGGCGCCGTGTTCATGGCTACCGATTATGTGTCTTCCCCCATCACGAACCTGGGTATGTGGATCTACGGCATCTGTATTTCACTCGTGCTCGTGCTGATCCGCGTGTTTGGCGGTCTCCCTGAAGGAGTCATGTACTCGATTCTCTTCATGAACGCCTTTGTGCCGCTGATCAACCGTTACACGCGTCCGCGTATTTTCGGGGAGGTGAAGTCATGAAAACAATCGTAGGAATGCTTGTCACGCTTTCCATCATTGGCGTCGTATCGGGTGGCGGACTCGCCATGCTCAGTAGCTGGGCCGATCCCCTGATCGCGGCGAATAAAAAAGCGGACACGGAACGTGCCATTTTCCAGGTGCAGACGGAAGCAAAGTCGTACGAAAAAGTCGATGCCCTTCCGTACGAATGTTACCGCGTACTCGATGCCACGGGCAACGATCTCGGATACGCACTCCCCTGGGAAGGCAACGGCTTCCAGGGCAAGATTCGCATGATGATCGGTGTGACGTCGGATATGACGACCATCACCGCCATTGAAGTGCTCGAGCAGGTGGAGACGCCCGGACTCGGCACCAAGGTGACCGAGGATCCCTATCGCAAGCAGTTCGAGAATCTTCATGCGGAGCCTCAGGTCGACTGGGTCAAAGGTGTTCCGCCGACGAAGGAAAATGAAATTCAAACCATTACGGGTGCGACGATTTCATCGAAAGCCGTCGTGGCCATCGTCAATGACGGACTGCTGACACTCCGCAAGGATATGCAGGCAGGAGGTGCGCAGTGAAAAAACAGGTAACTCTTTTCAGCGAATACACGAAAGGACTCTGGGATCAGAACCCGGTGTTCAAGCAGGTGCTGGGTATGTGTCCCACCCTGGCCGTCACGGTATCGGCGATGAACGGTATCGCAATGGCCCTGGCGACCACATTCGTACTCACCTTCTCCAGCCTCATAATTTCCCTGATTCGAAAGCTGATTCCGACACAGGTGCGCATCGCATCGTATATCGTCATCATCGCGACCTTCGTGACCATCGTTGATCTCGTGATGCGTGCACAATTCCCGGAACTCAGCAAGGCGCTGGGTCCGTACATTCCACTCATCGTTGTCAACTGCGTTATCCTGGGCCGCCAGGAAGCGTTCGCCGCAAAAAACACTCCGGTGCGTGCGGTACTCGACGCCCTCGGAATGGGGACAGGCTTTCTCATCGCCCTGGCGTCGCTCGGCGGTATCCGTGAAATCCTCGGTTCCCGTACGCTGCTCGGCATGCAGGTCATGCCTGACGCTTTCGAACCGTGGTTGGTCATGATCCTCCCTGCGGGAGCCTTCCTCTCGCTCGGATTGATGATGGGCTTTCTCAACTTCATGGTGCTGCGCAGAAAAACACGTGAGGAAAAAGAAATCGCAGCAAGGCATCTGCAGGAGCCGAAAATGTCACTCGAATACGGACAGGAGGCATAAGACATGGAACTGATTCTTATTTTCCTTTCCGCGGCAATTGTCAATAACTTTGTACTCGCGTACTTCCTCGGCATCTGTCCCTTCATCGGGGTGTCGAACAAACTGTCTTCGGCCTTCCCGATGGGACTCGCGACGACCTTCGTCATGGTGCTGACCGCAATCGTGACATGGTTGATTTACCATCTCATCCTCGTTCCGTACGATGTCGTTTATCTCGAGTATGTTTCCTTCATTCTCGTGATCGCCTCACTGGTGCAGTTCGTCGAGATGTTCATCAAAAAGGTGAGTCAGCCGCTGTACCGTGCCCTCGGCATCTTTCTGCCCCTGATCACCACGAACTGCGCAATCCTCGGTCTGGCACTTTTTATCGTGCTCAAGGATTACAGTTTCGTGCAGGCGATTTTCTACGGTGTCGGCGCGGGTGCGGGTTTCACGCTTGCCATCAGTGTCATGGCCGGCATTCGTGAAGAACTCGAGCTGGCAAACGTGCCTCGCGCCTTCCAGGGCGCTCCCATCACCCTGATCGTGGCGGGACTGCTGGCCCTCGCATTCATGGGCTTCGCAGGCATGATTTCGGTCTAAGGCATAGATAGAATACCACAGGAGTAATACAATGATTTCACGTCGATCTTTTTTGAAACTGTCCGGCCTCGCCGTCGGCGCTGTCGGCGCGGGCTTCGGGACGGGGCATGTCCTTTCGTCCGGGAAAGGGCGTCGCTTCGCGATGCACGCTTTCGTTCCGGACGATGACCGTGCAGTTGCTGATATGCTCGCGATGTTCCGTGCAGAACTGCCGCAGGGCGCAGCGACCCCGGTGATTCATGCCGACCGTCGCTGGCATGGCGTTATTGCGAGGGCCCTGAAACCCGGGACCTTCAGTTCCGTCCCGTTCAGTGGCCGCGGCCGCGTCCATGTGCGCCTGCAGCGCCTCGGATCAACGACTGCTGGAGACATCCTCGTAAGCGATGATCGCAAGCGCATTTACGATCCTGCCGGGGATTTCAGCATGGCATTGCATTCTCTGCGCGGTCGTCTGCAGCATGCGGAAGCCGAGTACATGATCAGTGCGGAATACGTCGAGGAGGCGCCGCTGGCGTCACTGCTCTCGACCGGAAGCGTGCTGGTGGTGGAAAATGCCGGTGGCATTGCAGAACGTATACCTCTTGGCAAGGGCAACAGCAGCTTCAGCGTCAGTGGTCCCCAGGGACGCACCGGTGTGACGCTGCGCGATGGCCATGCGCACGTACACAGTGCAAGTTGCCGGCACGAGCTCTGCCGCAAGGCAGGATCGATCTCGCGTCCGGGTGAAGTTATCGCCTGCGCCCCCAACCGTGTCCTGCTCCGTATCGAGGCTGCCTGATCGATGAGCAAGCGGTCACCACTCGGACTGACGATGTTCATCCTTGCGCTGTTCGTAATGGGATTCTATATCGCATTGCAGTTCAGCAAAAAGGATGCACCGCTGGTGCGTACGCAGGTGGCCCTTGGAACGCTGATCGAAGTGCAGATTCGGGGTATGGAACGGGCCGAGGCCTGGCATATCATGGATGCCGTGTTCGCTGAAGTGCGACGTGTTGACACACTGTTCAGCACGTACAAGGAAAGCGGACCGGTGTGGAAGCTCAACCACAGCAGCGACACTCTCGTCCGCGTTCCGGACGAGGTGTTCGCGCTGCTCCGACGCTGTGATTCACTGACCCGCGCAAGCCATGGGGCGTTTGACATCGCCGTCGAACCGCTTATCGAAGCATGGGGTTTTGATGGCGATACGCCGGCGGTGCCGGTTGACAGCCTACTCGCCCGAGCGTTGAAGGAAAGCGGCTGGCAGCATGTCCATCTCCTGGATGCGGATCGCGTTCGCAAAGCCGCTGCAAGCCGAATCAATTTCGGCGCCATCGCCAAAGGATATGCCGTTGACCGTGCGGTCGCGGTATTGCGCGAACATGGCGCCGGTGATGCACTGGTGAATGCGGGCGGGGAGGTGCGCAGCAGCGGTGGTGAGTGGAGCATTGGCGTTCAGCATCCTCGGTCACCATCCGAACTGGTGGCCGTCATCGAACTGCATGGCAAGGCAGTTGCGACTTCCGGTGACTACGAACAGTATTTCGAAGTTGGCAACATGCGCTACCATCATATTTTCGACCCCTCCACCGGTCGTCCCGCACGTGGCTGCCAGTCGGTCACGGTCATCGCGGATGACGATGTGACGGCTGATGCCCTTGCGACGGCCGTGTTCGTCATGGGGCCTGAAGATGGCATGGAATTTCTTACACAATATCAAGATATTGAAGCACTTATCATCGACGAAAAGGGCGAGGAACACACCACGCCCGGTTTCGCCGGATATCGAACGAGGTAATACCTGATGGATATCAATGTTCTCATAGCGATCGCTACAATGGGCGGACTCGGTTTCGTGTTTGCCGGTGCGCTGGCAATTGCAGATAAAAAGCTGCGTGTCGAGGAAAACCCCAAGATCGGGCAGATCAACGAAGTACTTCCCGGTGCCAATTGCGGCGCCTGCGGGAAGGCAGGCTGTTATGATTTCGCCGTGAATGTGGTGGACGGCAACATCGCCATCAATGGATGTCCCGTAGGCGGACAGGATACCGTCAATGATATCGCGGGCATTCTCGGTGTCGAAGCCGGGACTGCGACGAAAATCGTGGCGCGCGTCCTCTGCCGGGGTGGCAATATCGAAGCGGCACATAAAATGGTTGAGTACCGCGGACCCCAGAGCTGCGCCACCATGCATCTCGTCAGCGGTGGATCGAAGCTCTGTCAGTACGGCTGCATGGGAGGCGGAGACTGTGTCGACGCCTGTACCTTCAACGCCATCCATCTCAATGACAACGGGCTCCCCGAAGTGATCGATGATCTCTGCACCGGTTGTGGCATGTGCGTTACCGCATGTCCCCGCGACATCATCGAACTGCATCCTGCCGATCGCGAGGTGTTCGTTTTCTGCAAGAGCCACGACGATCCAAAGACCGCGAAGGAAGTCTGCGATGTCGCCTGCACGGGTTGCGGCATCTGCGCCCGCAAATCCGATGGCGGCGTGATCATGGAAGATGGTCTTGCCGTGATCGACTGGGACAAGTTTGATCCGGAGAAAATTCCCTTCGACAAGTGCAAGAACAGCGCCATCTGTTTTCTCAAGGATGCCTACAAACAGCACCTCGAGGAAGAAGCTGTCTCTGCAGCAGAGGTTACCCCGGAACAGAGCAACTGAGCGGACGCGCGCGATGAAAGGCGAAGATCTGTATGAAGAGGGCATCGTCGTCAGAAGTGCTGACGGCACCGCGACGGTCATGGTGATGAACAGCGACAGCTGCCACGAATGTGGCGCGAAGATGTTCTGCTCCGCCTCTGAGGGAAGTGAAAATACGGTTACCGTGCGCGATCCGTTTGGTGCGCATGCAGGTGATACCGTGCGTTTTGTCATACGTGGTGAAATCATGTTCAAGGTCGCCGCGTACCTCTACGGTATCCCGCTCGTGCTGATTCTTTCCGGTGTCCTCTTCGGTATGTACGTATACGATCCGGGCGTCATGCCGCGTGAACTCTGGTCATTCATGCTCGGATTGTCCGCGACCGCTCTCTACTACCTCCTGTTCTTCGTTGCCGGAAGCGGCATGCGTTCGGGGAAGCTGATGCCCAGCATCGTCCATGTCAAGGGTGCGGAACTGGCGGACGATGCCATGCTCTCGAACTAGTCATGTCAGAAACATCGTCAATATGGATACAAACGCATTTCCCAATCGTCCACTCAAACGTGAGGAACTTCTCGCGGTTCTCCGGGACAATTACGTGTTTCCCGGGACATTCCCCATCACTGTCATCGCGCGGAGTGACCTGGAGTTCTACGCAACGCTGCATACGGCCATAGAAGAACTCCAGGGCGAGATGTCGTTCAGCATCAACCAGGTGCCTTCGAAGAAAAAGAACTTCACGTCATACCGAATTGAACTGTATGTCGAAAGTGCGGAGACCGCGCTTTTTCGTAAGGAAGCGATCGGCAGGGTGGACGGTGTTCTGGTCCTGCTGTAACGGGGCTTCATGCCACAGAGTGTAAAAACAGAGGTGAAGGGATTCGTGCAGGCAGCTCTCTGGCTGCTTCTGTTACTGGGAATTGTAGACGGGATTCTTCCAACATTGCAGATGACCCTGCTCGATGGACGTGTGTTTGCGTCGGGCGTCATTGTCAAAGCTGCGCTTCTCCTCATTCTTGCCTTCGCTTACCGTGCGCATGTGGACGCCGATCCTGAGCATCTGAATGCGAAGTACATTCTTGTATCTTCGACGCTTGTCTTCCTCATCTATGCAACACTGCGGCTCCTCGTCGCCATGTGGGGCGGACAGTTCAATCTCACTCATGTCCTTGCGGACATGAACGCTTACTACGGATATCTTCCCGCTGTTATGCTTGCGGCTCTGCTCCCCGGTATTCTGAGTGGTAAGCGCTTTATTCCCGTCACTGCCTCTGTCGTCATAATGCTGGCGGCTTTCGGCTTACTGCAGGTTGTTGTGGGTCAGCCGTTCACCGGTACCGCATCCGTGAATGCGAGCTACGTCGTGCACAGCTGGATGTTCTATGATTCCCTGCGTGCGTTTTCCCTGTTTTCGTCGCCCTCCATGTTCGGGATGTTCATGCTTTTCGCGCTGCTTATTATGCTCGCACAGTTGCGCATGGAAGGGCAACACCGTGTGCTGATTGCTGCAGGGCTGGTGTTTGCCGCCGCAGCGGTCATTGTCACCATGACGCGACAGGTGTACCTGCTGACCGTTTGGAGCGTACTCGTCTTGCTGCTCTGGAGGCAACTGCGCTCATTCCGCTACCTGATTCCTGCGGCATCCCTGCTCCTCGCGCTTGCAGTTCTGTTGCTTCCACTGCAGTTCGGCAGCAGCGCTCCCGGCCTGCTATCGCATGCTTCGCTGCTGCAGCGTTTTCAGAACTGGCAATTTCACCTTCAGGCGCTTGCCGACGGGGGCGCCGCTGCGTGGCTGTTCGGCCTGGCTGTGACGCAGCATGGATCACAGGCCACGCAGCTGCCTGTGCTCATCGATAACACACCGCTGGCGCTCGTGGTGCATCTCGGATTCGTCGGGTTCGGTCTTTTCCTCACCATCTTTCTTGCAGGATGGGAAGTTCTCTTCCAACGTACCGTAAGATTCCCTTCACCTCTCACTCGCGCCGCAGTTGTGTTCTGGAGTGGCTGGCCAATCGCCTGGTGCTTCAGTATCGCCATCGTCCCGTACCTGCTCGTGTTGCTGCTGGCTGTGCTGATACGTGAGCAAATGGATTCGACAGGGATACCGTCATGATCAAACACCGCACAGATTCGGGGAAGCCAGGAACGTATCAAGGAGATGCTCCAATCCGGACGCGCATGCTGCTGCTCGGCGTGATGCTCCTGCTCGGCTTTGCGAGTGCAGCTCTACCGCTGGTGTTCCCTGGGAGTGAACGCCGTCTGGAGCAGGATGTCTGGCTCGCCAGGCAGCGCATGAAACGCCTGCAGCGCGCCCTGCAGGACCATCGCTCTCATTTCGGTGTATATCCGCCGGATGCCGATTCCCTGCGCCACTACATGCAGCGTGATCCCGGACGCTATATCCCATCTTCCGCATATGGACGTTTATCCGGTGACAGCGACGCCACGGCAACCGCGTTTGCGGATCCTCAGGCAGACAGCAGTTTTGTCGTGGTCATCGATTCCCTCGCGACGCATTATCAGATACGTTCCAGCAGCGCCGGGTATATCAGCTCGTGGACGGATCCCTACCAGTTCGATCGGCCCTCCTGGGAGTAGATGTGTCATTTCGGGGTATTCTTCGATATTGACCCTGCATTTGTTATTTTTCATGTGACATGAACTATACTTTTCAACAAACGCCTTTTGAACTGCCCGATATCGAAGAGCAGGTAACTGACGGAACGGAAACGGATACCCCATCCCGCGTGATTCTGTTCAACGACGAGGTGCATACATTTGAAGATGTCATCTCGCAGCTGCAGAAAGCGATACAGTGCACACGTGAAAAGGGAGAAGCACTCGCCTGGGAAGTGCACACGAAAGGCAAGGCCTGTGTATTCACAGGCGAGATGAACAAATGTCTGCGCGTGAGTGCTATTCTCGAGGAGATCGCCCTCCATACGCAGATTGAAATGTAACCCCCACAACACAACACGACAGCGGTTCTCACCTATATGACTTCAACAGAAATCCGCCAGAGTTTTCTGGATTTTTTTCGTGGCAAACAGCATCGCATTGTTCAAAGCGCCCCGGTGGTGCCTCATGACGATCCGACCCTGCTCTTCACCAATGCCGGGATGAATCAGTTCAAGGATGTTTTTCTCGGCATCGGCAGCAGGGAATACAGCCGTGCCGCCGATACACAGAAGTGCATTCGCGTTTCCGGCAAGCACAACGATCTCGAAGAGGTCGGTCGCGACACCTATCACCATACCTTCTTCGAGATGCTTGGCAACTGGAGCTTCGGGGATTATTACAAGCGCGAAGCCATCAGCTGGGCATGGGAGCTTTTAACGGGTGTCTGGAAACTGCCGAAGGAACGTTTGCACGCGACGGTCTTCCGGGATGATGACGAAGCGTTTACGCTGTGGACGGAACTGACCGATATCGATCCCTCTCACGTCCATCGCTTCGACGAGAAAGACAATTTCTGGGAAATGGGGGATACGGGGCCCTGTGGTCCCTGCTCGGAAATTCATATTGACCTCACCGATGATGGGAACGGCGGGAGTCTCGTCAATGCCGATTCTCCGGAAGTCATGGAAATCTGGAACCTGGTGTTCATCCAGTACAATCGTGACGAGGAAGGAAACCTGCACCCCCTTCCCACGACGCATGTCGATACGGGAATGGGATTCGAGCGCATCTGTGCCGTGCTGCAGGGGAAGAAATCGAACTATGACACCGATGTGTTCATGCCTGTCATCCAGCGCATAGCAGAGGTCACCGGGAAGCCCTATGAGGGTGACGAAGAACGGATCGCCATGCGTGTCATCGCCGATCATGTGCGCATGCTCACGTTCTCGATCGCTGACGGTGCCATGCCGGGTCCCGAAGGCAGGGGATACGTGCTGCGGCGCATTCTCCGGCGGGCCGCGCGTTTCGGCCGCAAACTCGGGATGCGTGAGCCGTATCTCTGGCGCGTCGTTGAAACGCTCGGCAAGACCATGGGTGAAGTGTTTCCGGAAATCGTGGACAACCGCGAGGTGATTGAGAAAGTAATTCGTGCAGAAGAGGAGAGCTTTAATGCGACCCTCGACCGGGGACTTGAGATTTTCGAGGATATCGTATCCCGTACCAAAGATGCCGGTGACGCGTGTATCGCGGGCGAAGAGGTATTTCGCCTGTATGACACCTTCGGGTTCCCCATCGATCTTACCAACCTTCTCGCGGAGGAACGCGGGCTGGGAATTGACAGTGACGAGTTCGAACGCCGGCTGCAGGAGCAGAAGGAGCGTTCGCGTGCGGTGACGAAGAAAAACGTTGCGCATCCCACGGCTGGAGATCAGCCCACCATAACTCTGGAAACGCTCGACGGTGCTGAGGCCATATCGACCTTCACCGGCTACGACAGTCTCGAAACGGAGAGCCGCCTGCTCGGCCGCTATGAAAAAGACGGGCTGCTGTATCTGCTTCTGGAACGCACCCCGTTTTACGTGGAGTCCGGTGGCCAGGTGAGCGATGAAGGTGTGCTGCATTGGAAGAACAGTACGGCCGCTGTGCAGGGCCTGTTAAAACTTGATGGTCAGACCGTCCACGTGGTTGACCAGGCAAAGGATTTCGCACCCCAGCTTGGAGATACACTTCGTGCGGAAGTGAAAGGCAGGGCCCGCCGTGATACGATGCGCAACCACACGGCGACGCATTTGCTGCATGCCGCACTGCGAGGTGTGCTGGGAACGCATGTTCAACAGGCAGGATCGCTTGTGGAGCCCGAGCGCCTGCGCTTCGATTTTTCCCATTTCGAGAAAGTGGGTAACGAGCAGCTGCAGGAAATCGAAGCACTGGTCAACGAGAAAATTCTCGAAGGCATTCCCGTGCAGCAGCACAGGGACGTACCGTTCGATGATGCCAGGACCATGGGCGCGCTGATGTTTTTCGGTGACAAATACGGTGATCGTGTGAACGTGCTGCAGATCGCGGATTTCTCCATGGAATTCTGTGGCGGCACGCATGTGCGCAATACTGCGGAGATTGGACTCTTCAAGATTACTTCCGAAGGCTCTGTGGCCAGCGGAACACGGCGTATCGAAGCGGTGACCGGCCGCGGGGTGAGAAAGTTTATTTCCACGCTCGAACAGGACATTGCAAAGGAGAAAAAGCGGGAAGAGGAACTGCACGAGGAAATCCGCCGGCTGGAAAAAGAGCTCTCACGTGCCACCGTGGAGCAGGGTGCCGGTCAGATCGACGACATCATCGCGAAGGCCGAGCCGTGGAATGACAGCCGCATCGCCGTGGCACGTCTGGATGTCGGAGACGCCGATCAGCTCAAAGCCCTCGGTGATACCCTGCGTGAGAAATTGAAGTCCGGTATCGGACTCCTCGCTTCCGTAATCGACGGAAAAGTGCTGCTGGTCTGTGTCGTGACCGATGACCTGGTGAAGTCCGGCATCAAGGCGGGCAACCTCGTCGGCGGCATTGCGAAAAAACTTGGCGGTGGTGGTGGTGGGCGACCCCACATGGCAACAGCCGGGGCGAAAGACACGGACGGACTCGATGCCGTGCTCGCCGCGGCCACGGCGTCCATCAGGGAGGCAGCGGAGGGATGAGCAGACCACACGCGGTATACGACAGTCTGCGCGAAGCGCATGAACGAGAGACGCCCCTGCTTTTTCTCCTCGTCGATCCTGACAAAAGCGATCCCTCGCAGCTCCCTGGCTTTGTTGCGGACGCGGAGAAGGCGGGGGTCGACGGATTTCTGATCGGTGGTTCGCTGGCGCTGCTCCCGCAGTTTGAAGACTGCATACGCGCGATGAAGATTGCTGCGCAGAAACCCGTCATCATTTTTCCGGGAGGCGTTCACCAGATTTCAGGTGAGGCCGACGCCATACTGTTTCTCTCCATTATCAGCGGACGCAACCCGGAGCAGCTTATCGGGCAGCATGTACTCGCAGCCCCCATGGTGCACGAGCTCGATCTCGAGGCTATTTCCACAGGATACATGATCGTGTCCTCAAGTGCCGTGACATCGACCGAATACATGAGTTATTCCAAACCACTGCCCCGTGAGAAACCGGAACTCGCTGCGGCGCATGCACTCGCTGCCGAGATGCTCGGCATGAAAATGGTCTATCTCGAAGCAGGGAGCGGCGCTCCGCAGAGTGTTCCGGCCGACATGATTCGGATGCTGCGGGCACTCTTGAATATCCCCATCATCGTAGGCGGGGGAATCCGCAGTCCGGATCAGGCTGCCGAGAAAGCCGCAGCGGGTGCATCCATTGTCATTGTGGGTAACCACTTTGAAGACGATGGAAATCGCGCACAACTCGAAGCGTTTGCGCAGGCTGTACATAACGGACGCGCACTGTCTATCACCGATATCTGAAGGAGCAGGCATGAAGCGCAGCACGATCTCAACCGGTGAACGCACTGCAATTATGCAGTCTCTGCATAATTTTTCTCGCTGCATTATGCAGTTTCTGCATATTCCCACGCGAAACATTATGCAGTTTCTGCATATTCTGCCGCTGGTGCTGCTGTTTTTTCCAGCCTGTGGTCCTTTAATCGAACTCGAGGACGAAAATATCGCACTCAAGTCGCGAATCGATTCGCTGGAAATCGCACTTGCGGAATGTGGTACGCAAACCGATCTCGCGCATGAACGCCTTTCCGCCATTGAGAGTGAAAACCTGCAGCTCGACAATCGCAACCGGCAGCTCGCGGCACGCGTTGCGGAGCTGCAGTATCAGCAGGGATCCGATGCGTCTACCCAGCTCTCATCAGGCAGCCCCCAGGCACAGGCGACAGCCGGAAAGCAGCGCCCGGTGTCCGGCCGGGACGCAGCTGTTGCCAACAATCAGGGAAGCAATATTCCGTCCACAGCACAGTCCGGGAGCACCGAATCTACTCCACCGACATCCCGTCGCGCACAGCCATCCGGCGCACCTGACTATCGTGCTGATGTGCATCCGGAACTTCCCTTTCTCCGCGAGTATCAGGCGGGTCTGAGTGCGTTTAACGCCGGCCAGTTTGATGCTGCACGTCGGGCATTTGCAGGACTCCTGCAGACGTCCCGCGGCAATGAAATGACGGACAATTGTGTATACTGGCTCGGGGAAACGGCCCGGAGCCAGAAGCAGCTCAGCGAAGCCTTTGATCTGTTCTCCACTGTACTCGGCTACAGGAACAGCGACAAAACAGCGCAGGCGTTGTCGGCGCGTGCACGGACAGCCATTGAACTGGGCAGGACCGATGTCGCCAGGAGCGATTGTGAGCGCCTGCTCAAAGAATTTCCGAAGAGCGATCAGGCGGTACTTGCGCGTCAGATGCTGAAAAAGCTCTGAATTTTGGCTCGCATCCGCCCGGTGTGCTTCTCAACAATCGACTACATCATCAGTACGGATACAGTATGCAAGCAACGCCAAAAGGCACACTCCCGAAACGGGAGGAGATTGATCCGCAGTATATATGGAAGCTCGAAGACATCTACGCTTCTGACAGTGACTGGGAGGAGGATTTCAACGCTGTTGAGCGCATGACAGGGGAAATTGCCCGCTATCGCGATTCGCTGGGGGATTCAGGACAGAAGCTCCTGAGCTGGCTGCATTTCGCTGACGATCTCAACGTGATTGCCGGACGCCTGGGGAATTACGCATTCCGGCGCTATGACGAGAACACTGCTGATACCACATACCAGGGGATGATGGACCGGGTGATGTCGCAGCATGCGCGTATCGGAGCCGCAACCGCCTGGGTGCTGCCTGAAATACTCGCGATACCGGAAGAGCGCGTGCGTCAGTTCGTCGACGAAACGGACGGGCTCAAGGTGTACGCGCATCATCTCGATGAAATCCTCCGCATGAAAAAGCACACCCTGAGTCCTTCCGAAGAACATCTGCTGGCGCTCTCCATGGAGGCGATGGCGGTGCCGTCGAATGTTTTCGGCATGTTCAACGATGCGGATATCCGCTTCGGCAGCATACGCGGTGAGGACGGCAGCGACGTCGAGGTGACAAAAGGACGATACATCCAGCTTCAGGAGTCCCGCGACCGCCGTGTGCGGGAGGATGCCTTTCGGGCGATGTACGGCAGTTATGCGCAGTGGAAGAATACTCTTGCTTCCACGCTCGGGGGACAGGTGAAGAAAGAAATTTTTCTTTCCCGCGCGCGAGACTATGACAGTACCCGGCATATGGCACTGTATGAAGACAATATTCCCGAGACCGTGTATGACAATGTCGTGCGGACCATCAACGACAATCTCGAGCCGCTGCACCGTTCCATCGCATTGCGGAAGCGTTTGTTGAAGCTCGATGCCGTGCGTCCCTGGGACCTTTACGTTCCACTCGCATCGGAGGCGAACTTCCATTTTCCATATGATGAGGCGGTGCAGCATGTCCGCGAGGCCATGTCAGTGCTGGGTCCCGCCTACGCCCGGGATCTCGGGAATGCGCTCGACGGCGGTTGGATCGATGTGTATGAAAACCAGGGGAAAACGTCAGGAGCCTACTCGGCGTGGACGTACGGGGCGCATCCCTTCGTGCTCCTCAATTACAGCAACACGCTGAAAGATGTGTTCACCCTGGCTCATGAGATGGGACATGCAATGCACTCGTGGTACACCTGGAAAAATCAACCACCGGTGTACGGCGGATACACCATCTTCTGCGCAGAGGTAGCCTCGACGACAAACGAAATGCTTCTCGTCGACCATATGCTGAAGACCCAGGAAAATGACGAGCTGCGGAGACATCTGCTTTTCCACCAGATCGACAGTATCCGCGGTACCGTATACAACCAGGCCCTGTTCGCGGAATTCGAACAGCACATTCATCACGCTGCGGAAAACGGCACACCGCTGACAGTCGATGTGCTGAGTGGGAAAATGGGGGAATTGTATCAAAAGTATCTGGGACCGGATTTTGCGATGGATGATCTCTACGCGATGAACTGGTCACGTATCCCGCATTTCTATCGCAGCTTCTATGTATTCCAGTATGCGACGGGACTCTCGGCAGCTACCGCCCTGTCCCGCAATATTATCAACGGCGTATCCGGGGCGCTTGATCGCTACCTTGGTTTCCTGAAGTCAGGGAGCGCACGGTACTCAATCGAGCTGCTTCGTAGTGCCGGTGTTGATATGACAAAACCTGAACCCATTGCAGCGACAGCGGCATTGATGAATACCCTGCTCGATCAGGTCGAGGAACTCATCTGATTTTTTACCCCATCGTCCCAAAGCAAAAGCCCCTCGTTGAGGGGCTTTGCTGATTTTATCACTGTGCGGAAATGTCAGGCGGTGGGAGGAGTTTCCGGTTTGTCCTCTGATCCCTCGGCTGAGGGTGTCTCATCACCTTCCGGCTTCGCTTCTTCGGCGGGTTTTGCTTCTTCAACAGCCGGAGCTTCCTCAGCGGGTTTTGCTTCTTCAACAGCAGGAGCTTCCTCAGCGGGTTTCGCTTCTTCAGCAGCAGGAGTCTCCTCTGCAGGCTTTGCCTCTTCAGCGGCTGGCGCTTCCTCTGCAGGCTTCGCTTCTTCGGCGGCTGGCGCTTCCTCTGCAGGCTTCGCTTCTTCAGCGGCTGGCGCTTCCTCTGCAGGCTTTGTTTCTTCGGCAGCCGGGGTCTCATCGGCAGCCGGGGTCTCATCGGCAGCCGGGGTCTCAT
>JAHLLD010000019.1 GCA_020444325.1 bacterium | reverse complement strand
TCGCGCGGGAGTTCGCTTGCGCTCACGCAGGAGCGCCGCTTCGCATCGCGCGGGAGTTCGCTTGCGCTCACGCAGGAGCGCCGCTTCGCATCGCGCGGGAACTCGTCCCTCTGCGAGGGACTCGTGCGGGATGATCACGGTAAATTGCTATTTTGTTTGCATTCAGCAGGGAGTCTTCGTATATTAAAAATCCACCGCGGGGTGGAGCAATTGGTAGCTCGTCGGGCTCATAACCCGAAGGTTGTAGGTTCAAGTCCTGCCCCCGCTACAAGAAAAGGCAAAGCCGTCTGGCTTTGCCTTTTTGCGTTGTGCTTATGGGGTAGGGAGAATCGGTGCCCCTTTCTTGACATTCGCTGTCCTTCCTGCTAAATTTTTAAGACAATTCCAGAATGGTATTTGCCGCGATCTGATCGGTATTGGTCAGGGAAGCGGTAGTATCCTGATTTCAGTGATAGTGCTATAGAGATCACCGCGTTAACTTAATCCAGATAAGAAGGAGTGAATGCATGAGTGGAAATGGAAAACACCCGGGGATGGGTGGTGATCGATTCAGTGGAACGACGAATAAGGACTGGTGGCCCAACCAGTTGAATCTCAGGATTCTGCATCAGAACTCTGAAAAACTCGATCCGATGGGGCAGGACTTCGACTATGCGGAGGAGTTCAAGAAACTGGACCTGCAGGCGGTCAAGCATGACCTGTATAAACTGATGACGGATTCGCAGGACTGGTGGCCGGCGGATTACGGGCACTATGGCGGACTCTTTATCCGTATGGCGTGGCACAGTGCAGGCACGTATCGTACGGCGGATGGACGTGGGGGCGGCGGTACGGGATCGCAGCGCTTCGCACCGCTGAACAGCTGGCCTGACAATGCCAACCTCGACAAGGCGCGCCGTCTGCTGTGGCCGATCAAACAGAAGTACGGGAAAAAGCTCTCATGGGCAGATCTTCTGATTCTCGCTGGTAACTGCGCGCTTGAATCCATGGGACTCAAATCCTTCGGGTTTGGTGGGGGACGCAAGGATATCTGGGAGCCGGAGGAGGATATCTACTGGGGCAAGGAAACCGAATGGCTGGGCGACAAGCGCTATTCCGGTGACCGCGATCTCGAGAACCCTCTCGCAGCTGTGCAGATGGGACTGATCTACGTCAATCCTGAAGGACCCAACGGGGAACCTGATCCTGTGGCCTCGGGACGCGATATCCGTGAGACGTTCGCACGCATGGCGATGAATGACGAGGAGACCGTGGCGCTCACCGCAGGTGGACACACCTTTGGCAAGGCGCACGGTGCTGCAAAACCGGAACATGTCGGTCCCGAACCGGAAGCAGCTCCTATGGAAGAGCAGGGGCTTGGCTGGAAATGCAGCTTCGCCAGCGGAATGGGCGATGATACCATGACCAGCGGCATCGAGGGTGCATGGACGCCGAATCCGATCAAATGGGATTCCGGTTACTTCGATCTGCTCTTCGGCTATGAGTGGGAGCCGGTAAAGAGTCCAGCCGGTGCATGGCAGTGGCATGCGAAGGACGTGAAGGAAGAGGATATGGCACCCGCCGCACACGATTCCTCCAAAAAGGTCCCTACCATGATGACCACGGCCGACATGGCCATGCGCATGGATCCGATCTATGAGAAGATTTCCCGACGCTTCCATAAAAACCCTGAAGAGTTCGCTGACGCATTCGCGCGGGCCTGGTTCAAGCTCACGCATCGCGATATGGGACCGAAGTCGCGCTATCTCGGGCCGGAAGTGCCCGAAGAAGATCTAATCTGGCAGGACCCCATTCCCGCCGTTGATCATGAACTGGTGAGTGCTGATGATGTCGCAGCGCTCAAGGCGAAGATCCTCGAAAAGGGACTGAGCATTGCAGAACTCGTGTACACAGCCTGGTCCGCAGCTTCCACATACCGCGGATCAGATTACCGCGGTGGCGCCAACGGTGCGCGCATTCGACTTGCACCACAGAAAGACTGGGAAGTCAACAATCCCGCTCAGCTCCAGAAGGTGCTGCAGACGCTCGAAGGCGTGCAGAAGGAGTTCAACGACGCACAGTCGGGCGGGAAGAAGGTTTCCCTGGCTGACCTTATCGTCCTCGGAGGCTGCGCCGCTGTTGAGAAAGCGGCGAAGGATGCGGGACACGATGTCACCGTACCCTTCACTCCAGGACGCATGGATGCTGCAGATGAGCAGACCGATGCCGACTCCTTTGACGTACTCGAGCCCGAGGCGGATGGTTTTCGGAACTACGCAAAGGCGAAGTACACGGTATCCGCGGAAGAGATGCTTATTGATAAAGCACAGCTGCTGACGCTGACGGCCCCCGAGATGACAGTGCTTGTCGGCGGACTCCGCGTCCTCGGAAACAACTACGGCCATTCGAAGCATGGTGTTTTCACCGATCGTGCCGGATCACTGACGAATGATTTCTTCGTCAATCTGCTCGACATGAGTACGGTGTGGAAAGCTACATCCGATGATGCCGACCTGTTCGAAGGACGTGATCGCGCGACCGACGAGCTGAAATGGACAGGCACGCGAGTCGATCTCGTGTTTGGATCCAACTCTGTACTTCGCGCACAGGCGGAAGTCTATGGCTGCCAGGATTCCCAGGAGAAGTTTGTCAGCGATTTCATCGCGGCTTGGGATAAGGTGATGAACCTCGACCGCTTCGATGTGGCCTGACATACCATCACAGGAGACAAAAAACCCCGGCACAATGTGTCGGGGTTTTTTGTTCCAGTATCAATTCTTTACTGAACCACGGTCATGACACGGCTCAGTATTTCTCCTTCGTTCTGTAATCGCAGCAGATAGCTTCCAGTAGGCAGCTTCGACACATCATAGGTCAGCAGGTGATTCCCGGAAGGGAGCGGAGAATCAATGAGTGTGGCGATACATCGTCCCAGCATGTCAAAGACGCGCAGCGTTGCAGCGCCATCACGTGCCGTTGCGAATTCGATGACGGTAGAGCTGTGTCCGTGGATGCTGCCACTGCCGACGGGATTGGGATGATTCTGCTGCAGCGCCATGCTTGCCGGAGTTCCCGGGGTGCTGCGCACCTCCAGACTTCGTGGTTTTGCGAGGATGTAAACATCCCTGTTGCTGACCGGGATGTTGGGAACTATGGTGTAGCTCTCGCCATCCGCCGGGAGGGAAATCGTGGTATCGCGAATCGCCCACAGCATATACATCAGATCTGCCTCCTGTGAAAGGTCTGAGAGAGGTCGCTGATATGCTGCGGGTGGTGTAGTGGCGTAATCGTCCGCGAAAATCCAGAGCAGTTCCCGGTCGTCGGGGAATGCACCCGGAAAATACATGCTGTCGGCGGCGGGACGATGCAATCGTTCGGAGAAACCTACCATCAGCTGTCGTGGATTTGCAGTATCGCGAATATCATAGACACGGAGGGGGATATCATGGTATCCCGTATAGCCGTAGTTCGGCCTGCTTCCCCTCATGTAGCCCGCCGCTTTCTGTCCATTGGATTGATCAAATACGATACGTACGGGGTAGCAATCATACAGATGGAGGGCTGAGCCGAATGGACACTCATCGGCTGTATAAAACTCATCATCAAACACCGTGAACCATGCGTGTGCAGGATCACTGAAGTATCCATCCGCATCATGCGTGTAATTCACCACACGTCCCCAGTTCTCGTCGTATACCTCATCATCGAAGGTTGTACCGATGTTGATGCGCCAGCCGTCGATTTCCACCGAAGCGGGAAACACCGCACCGGGAACAGGTTCGGACGGAAACAGCGTCTTTCCAAGAGTCACATCCTCGATCACCATGGTCTTCGAAGCATTATCCTCCCCTGTAATGCTCACTCGATAATCGTGGTCCGTCAACGCAGCAAGATTGGTGATAGAGTATCCCAGTGATCCCACGGCATTGCCTTCAACATGTTCAAGCAAGCCGTGCTTGTACACCGGGGGAGGAGGCTCAACCACAAGCGTGAACTCCGTTTTCCAGGTACAGTGTCTGTCGTTCATCAGGACCACAGGGACATGCCACTCTCCCTGGGAGACGGTATCGCTGATCTGAAACTGGAAATAACTCTTCGGGTTCAGTTCGTCATAGGTGGTCTCGAGCGACGATAGCGCGGAGAGCACAGTGTCATACCGCATGACCGCCTTGTCGCCCGTGGGTGATTGCAGGCCGGTGAAGAACACATGCCATGGTCCCATTGCTTCCGTGGTCAGATTTTCAATACGGTATTCGTATCTGACCACTTCACCCGGTTGCGCTTTCCCGTCAACCTCCGGGCTATCAAATACGAGATTGGTTAGAGAAACAGTGGCGGGACCGGGCAGAGGCAGCTCGCGTTCCACGAGCCATTCCTTTTCTCCGCCTGCATCGACTGTGACGATGTACAGATCAGCTCCTTCCGTCTGCCCGGAACCTTCGATCACACCCCCGTAAATCCCATCCGATGGCACAGCATCTCCATTCAGCCCATCGTCGGTAATTGTATTCCTCTGTATTTCCTTCCCATCGGCTGAGCGCAATACAGTCTGCACACTGCTGGTCCCGGCTGGAAACGGTCCGCCTGAGACGGCAATGCGGTAGGCATCATTATTCTGAGGAAAGGATATTTCTGATGCGAACTCCGGTGCCAGGAATCCGAAAGGGAGATTCCTGTAGATATCGCGCAACTGAAGCGCAGCCAGTCGCAGATCGCGGATACTCAGCAGACGGTTTTTTGCATCCGCTGCCAGCGTTGCGGTGATGACTTTCTGCGTATCGCCGGGCAGGAGAGTGAAGGGACCGCAGGCGGAGAGAAAGCGGCGGTCTCCGGGAGGATTGATGATGCCGTCAACCCAGCCGTGATTCCGTACCGGATCGCCTGAGAGCGAGAGCGTGGTTTCGGCGCCGGATCGAACGGGATCTGCCTGACTCTCGCCATTCCACAGTCGTCCCGTCGTGTTGTAGTACATGCTTGTCGTTCCGACCGGGTTTTTCAACTGCGGATCCCTGTACCTTGGATCGGCACTGATGTAATACACGAAGCTCGACAGTGGGATGTTGCGGTATCCGTCCCGTACGGCATCTCCGAAGCGGGCGACGGCTCCGGATGCAGGCACGATCGGTGTCTGCAGCCAGACCGTTCCTGCCGCTGCCGGGGGTGAGTACACTGCATCAATTTCACGCCCATTGTATGTATATGCCACTGCAGAGATGGTGTCAACTCCACAGAAATCGTTGAGGGGGTCACCAAAGTCTGGATCCTGCCAGATGGCTGCATACGCGTCCTCCAGAGGAAGATTCCCCCGGTTAATAATGGTGTGTTCGCGAAATACGACATCGTCGAGGAGAGGGTGTCCGCTGTCCGCCCAGATATGCGTGTGCAATTCGAGTGGATAGGCAGGTGATCCGTAAAGATTCGTCAGACGTATGTCGTCCATAGCGTTGCTGGCGCAGAACAGTGACTGCACACCGCGATAGTGGGGGTGGTCAGTGTCGCCGCCGGTTTTCCAGATGGAAGTATCCGGATCGTAAATGCCATTGCCGTTGCTGTCCACCCACGGAGCTCCCAGCTGAACGGGCCATTCGGCAATATCCTTCGCGAAGCGCCATTGCTCGGAACTCGTGAGCGCATTCCACCACTGAGGGTCGTATCGATGGACGTTGAAAAGGCGATTCTGTGGATCATTCGGATCGCTTGCCGTTCCATCGGGGAGTATCGGACCCGCCTGCCAGCTGTATGCGTACGTTGCCCCTCCGGCCCACATGTCGCCGTCGATGACGGCGGTAATCACAAGTCCCTCGGCGAAGGTGATATACTTTCCGCTGCCGCGTGGCCATTCGGTTCCGGCTGCTGCGGTCAGGGGATTGTGTCCCATCGAACCGTTATTACTCGCCCACATCAACAGGCGGTTGGCGCTGATGAAATCCCATGCATCGTTTTGTAAGGTGGTAGGAGGCAGGGACTGTGCCTGCGTAATGCATTGCAGACCCAGAACAAGGAACAAGCCAGAAAACAACAATCTCATGTTTCCCCCCGGTGTCGTGATGTAGAGAGTTAACAGGACCAAAAAATCCTTTATAATGCCATATAATAGGAAGCGCAGGGTCTTGTGTCAAGTCATCACGAGGGATGCATGTAGATATGCAGAAAGTGCATATCCGGCAGGATGTGAATATGCAGAAAGTGCATAAAAACGGGATGCATGCTGTGAACATGCATCCCGTTTCATGAGGCTATGTTATGAGAGGGCTTACTTGAGCATGAGCATGAGGCGCTCGCGGACGTACTTCCGTTCACTGATCAGCGACTGCGCATTGATGCGGTAGATGTAGCTGCCCGCGGGAAGCGTTTCGCCGCTGTCTCCAAGACCGTCCCAAACCGTGGAGTGCAGACCGTATGTGACTTCCTCGTTCACCAGTGTCTTGACCGTGCGGCCAAGAGTGTTGATGATGCTCAGGTGCACGCGGCTGCGCTCTGGTATGAAGTAGCTGATAGTGGTCGAGGGATTGAAGGGGTTCGGATAGTTCTCGAAGAGGCTGTAGTCGTTCGCTGTTGCCTCAGCCGGACGGCCGCCAGCCTTCGAGATTACGTTGAGACTGCAGGTTGCCTGGCAGCTCGAGTTGTTGGGATTAATCGAATTCCAGTTCGCGTCGCGCACGACCAGTGTGATGGTGCCGTAGTAGCTGCAGGGCACGTCGAACTGCGGAACCTGATGGTTGCCCGGGTTCCAGGTGTACTGGTACGGTGGTGTTCCACCGGTCACGACGGCTGATACCGTGCGGACCCCGTTGATGCATTCCGTGATCTTGCACGTCGCGATGAGCGGTGCCGGTTCGGTCACCGTGATCGTGACTGTATCCGTGCAGTTGTTCACATCGCTGACCACGTAAGTGTAGGTTCCAGCACCCTTGGTGAAGGTGCCGACGCCACTGTACGGTGGGGTGCCGCCGCTGGCGGAAACTGTAACCGATGTTGTACCGCCGTTGCAGAGGATGTCGCCGACCACCGCCGCCGCCACGAGGGGCGGAGGACCGTTGACAGTCACCGATACGGTCTTGCTGCAGTTGTTGTCATCGGTCACGGTGAAGGTATAGGTGCCGGGTACGCGTTTGAACGTGCCGGTACCCTGATACGGCGGGGTGCCGCCTGATGCCGTGATGGTGACTGTGGCGCTGTCTTTTCCACAGATGACTGAAGTCGCACTTGCATTGACGACGAGCTCAGGCGGTTCCAGGATGGTGACAGACGTGGTTGCGGTGCAGCCGTTGGAATCCACAACGGTGAAGCTGTAGGTGCCCGCGCCGCGGAGGTAGGTCCCGGTACCCTGATAGGGAGGGGTGCCACCACTCGCAGTAACGGTGACCGTACTGTTGTCGCCATGACAGAGAATCGGTGTGAATGTCGAAGCCGCGTTGAGCGGAGGCGGTTCCACCAGTGTGATGGTATCCGTATCCTCGCAGCCATGGGCATCGATAACCGTGAATACGTATGTCCCGGGTCCCTTCTGGAAGGTGCCGACGCCACTGTACGGTGCCGTGCCGCCGGAAGCGGAAACGGTGATGATCGACTTGTCGCCGTAGCACAGAATCGGTGTTGCATCGACATCAATGATGATCGGCGTGGGTCCATCGACGAGCACGGAGATCGTGGCGATGCAGCCCATGGAATCGATGACGGTGAAGCTGTGGTATCCGGGCAGCCGCTTGAAGGTGCCGATGCCCTGATATGGAGGCGTTCCACCGGATGCTGTCACCGTGACAGTCGAGCTGTCGCGTCCGCAGTTCACCGGCAGTGCCGAACCGTGTGCCACGAGTTTCGGGGGTTCGGTAATGGTCACCGAGACCTGCGCGGTGCAGCCATTGGCGTCGGTGACGACAAAGGTGTGTGTCCCCGCGCCACGGGTGAAGCCTCCTGTGCCAGTGTAGCCCGGCGTACCACCGGAGCCGTTGACGGTGACGATGGACGTGCCGCCATTACAGGCGATGGGTGTATGATCGGCGGTTGCAATCAGCGGAGTGGGTTCCGTTAATGTGATCGAGACCGTGTCGGTGCATCCATTCGCGTCGATGACGACGAAGGTATGCGTGCCCGCATGGCGGGTGAACTTGCCGGTGCCCTGATAGGGAGGCGTTCCACCGACAGCGTCAACATCCACCACCGTGGTTCCTCCGTAGCAGAGGATGTCCGGCGCCGTCGCATCTGCGCGAAGCATGGGCGGCTCGGTGATGATGACGGTCTCGGTTGCGGAACAGTTGTTGTAGTCGGTAACGGTAAAGCTGTATGTACCGGCAGTGAGATTCCACGTCCCCGTTCCCGTGTAGGGCGGCTTTCCTCCCGTGGCGGTAACGACGACAGTGGAATAGTCCCCATAGCACAGCACAGGGGTTTTCGTGATGTTGACAGTCAGCAACGGCGGCTCGGTCAGGGTGATCGAGACGGTGTCGGAGCAGCCGTTCGCATCGGTGACCTGGAAGTAATATGTGCCTTCGCCCCTGCTGAAGGTACCCGTTCCGAAGTACGGAGGAGTGCCACCGGAAGCGGAGACGGTAATTGTGGAAGTGCCGCCGTTGCAGAGAATGGGCGTTCCGCTGGCAGTAACGATCAGCGGCGTCGGTTCTGTCAGCGTGATGCCAACGGTATCTGCGCATCCATTTGCATCGGTTACGATGAAACTGTGCGTTCCCGCCGTGCGTGTGAAGCTGCCTGTGCCGGAGTAGGGAGGTGTGCCGCCTACCGCATCGACGTCCACAACCGTACTGCCGCCGTAGCAGAGAATAGGCTGGGCATCGGCGTCGGCCATCAGCTTCGTCGGTTCCGTGATGGTCACCGTGGTGGATGCGGTGCATCCGAAAGCGTCGGTGACGGTATAGGTGTAGGTGCCCGCGGTGACGAAGAACGTTCCGGTCCCGCTGTAAGGCGGCGTGCCACCGGCACCGTTGACGGTCACCGTGGAATTATCGCCGTAGCAGAGCACCGGTGTCGCGGTAGATGATGCCGTGAGCAGAGGCGGTTCCGAGATGTTTACGGAAACAGTATCGGAGCAGCCGTTCGCGTCGGTTACGGCGAAGGAATAGAGGCCCGCAGGACGCGTAAACGTTCCTGTGCCGCTGTATGGCGGGGTGCCGCCGGTCGCGGTCACGGTGACGGTGGACCCGCTGCCGTTGCACTGGATCTGCGTGGCGTTTATTGCGGCTGTCAGTTCAGGAGGTTCACTGATGGTTATCGAGGTTGTTGCCGTGCAGCCGAGGGAATCGGTCACCATGAACGAGTAAGTGCCTGCGCCTTCGTAGAATTTTCCGGTGCCGGTGTAGGGCGGCGTACCACCGCTGGCGGTTACCGTAATCGTCGCATCCTCACCATAGCACTGAATGGATGTTGCCGACGAGTTCGCTGTGAGGAGAGGCGGCTGCGTGATGGTGATCGTGGTGGAGGCCGAACAGTTGTTCGCGTCCGTCACGGTAAATGTATATGTACCGGCACCGCGAGTATACGTCCCGACTCCGACGTACGGGGGAGTACCGCCGGATGCGGAAACGGTGACTGTACTATTGTCTCCATTGCAGTTGATCGGTGTGGGAATGGCAGATGCGACCAGCTGCGGGGCACCGGTGATGGTGATGGACGCCGTGTCCTGACAACCGTTGGCGTCGGTGACGGTAAAGATGTACGTCCCGGGGGATTTCGTAAAGGTACCTGTTCCGCTGTAAGGCGGTGTACCGCCCACGGCGGAAACCGTAACCGTGGAAGTCGTGACCGAACAGGTAATCGGCGTTGCATTGAGTCCGACGATCAGCTCCGTAGGTTCGGTGACGGTGACGGAGGTCGTTGCCGTGCAGCCGAGGGAATCCGTCACGGTGTAGGTATGGGTCCCTGCCTGCGCCGGGAAGCTGCCCGTCCCGGAATAAGGAGGAGTTCCACCGTTGGCGGCGACGGTCACAATGGCTGTGCCGCCGTAGCAGGCAATATTCGTTGCCGACGAGGACGCGGTAAGCAGCGGTGGCTGTGTGATGTTCACGGTCGCACTTGCCGAGCAATTGTTGGCATCGGTGACGGTGAAGGTATACGTCCCGGCAGTCTTACTGAATGTCCCAACGCCGGAATACGGCGGGGTGCCACCGGAGGCGGATACCGTCACGGTACTGCTGCTTCCGTTGCAGTTGATCGGCGTGGCCGAGGCCGCTGCGATCAGCGAAGGAGCGCCTGTGATGGTGATGGACGCAGTGTCCTGGCATCCGTTCGCATCGGTGACGGTGAAGATATATGTGCCCGGGGATTTCGTGAACGAACCGGTACCGCTGTACGGGGGCGTTCCACCGACAGCGGAGACGGTAATGGTCGACGTTGTCGTCGTGCACGTGATCGGGGTCGCACTGAGTCCGGCGATCAGCTGCGTCGGTTCGGTGACGGTGACCGAAGTCGTCGCCGTGCAGCCGAGGGAATCCGTTACCGTGTACGTATGGGTGCCGGCCTGGGCCTGGAACGTCCCGGTGCCCGTATACGGCGGGGTGCCGCCGCTGGCAGTGACGGTGACGGCAGCCGTGCCGCCATAGCACTGGATGGTCGAGGCCGATGACGATGCGGTCAGCTGTGAAGGCTGCGTGATGGTCACGGTCTGACTGGAAGAACAGTTGTTGGCGTCCGTCACGGTGAACGTATGTGTGCCCGCGGACTTGCTGAACGTGCCGACGCCAGTGTAGGGCGGCGTACCACCCGATGCGGATACCGTTACGGTACTGCTGCTGCCGTTGCAGTTGATCGGGGAAGCGTTGACGGATACGATAAGTGACGAGGGTCCCGAAATGGTGATCGTTGCAGTATCGGTACAGCCAAGTGCATCAGTGACCGTGAAGGTGTACGTGCCCGGTGCCTTGGTGTACGTCCCGATGCCCAGGTAGGGCGGTGTTCCGCCAGCAGCGGAGACCGTAACGGTCGATGTCGTATTACTGCACGTGATGGAAGTCGCGGTCACACCGGCAACGAGTTGCGGCGGCTCCGTGATGGTAATGGAGGTGACGGCGGTGCAGCCATTGGCGTCCGTCACCGTGTAATTGTGCGTACCAGCTGCGGCTGCAAAGCTGCCGATGCCGGTGTAGGGCGGGGTACCGCCTGATGCGGTGACGCTGACGGTGGCATTCGTGCCGTAGCATTGAATCTGAGTTGCCGATGAGGATGCTGCAAGGGCAGAGGACGGCTGAGTCAGCGTTGCTGAAGCCGTTGCCGTGCAGCCGTTGGCGTCCGTCACGGTAAAGGTGTGTGTGCCGGCGGACTTGCTGAAGGTTCCGGTGCCGGTATACGGCGGAGTGCCTCCGGTCGCGGAGACGGCAATACTGCCCTGTCCGCCGTAACACTGAATGAGCGAGGTCGGATTCGCCGTCGCGGTGATGGCGGAAGGCTGTGTGATCGTCACCGTTGCACTCGAAGAGCAGTTCTGTGCGTCTGTCACGGTGAACGTATAGGTGCCGGCGGGTTTACTGAAACTGCCGACGCCTGAATAGGGCGGTGTACCACCGCTCGCCGCGACGGTGACTGTGGAATTTCCGCCATTGCATCCGATCGGGGAGGCCGTGGCCGTGACGTTCAGAGACGGCGACCCGGTAATGGTGACCGTTGCGCTCGCACTGCAGTTGTTCGCATCCGTCACGGTGAATGTATGCGTACCCGCCGATTTGCTGAAGGTACCGATACCACTGTACGGCGGTGTGCCGCCACTGGCGGTCACGGTGACAGTTGACGTGGTATTTCCACAGGTAAGCGGTGTAGCACTGGCGGTGACCGCCATCTGTGCAGGTTCTGTAATCGTCAGGGAGGACGAGGACGTGCAGCCGTTGGCATCCGTCACGGTGAACGTATGCGTTCCCGCAGGTTTGTTGAAGGTTCCGGTTCCCGAATACGGTGCTGTTCCACCAGTGGCCGTAACGGTGACGGCAGCATCACCTCCGTTGCAGCTGATCGGCGTTGCGATTGCTGCCGATGTTGAAAGCTGCGCTGGTTCGGTGACGGTGACCGAGGTAGTCCCGCTGCATCCGTTGGCATCGGAAACGGTAAATGCGTATGTGCCGGCACTGCGCGTGAATGTACCAACGCCCGTGTACGGCGGGGTGCCACCCGAGGCGCTGACGGTCACGGTTGCGTTTCCGCCATTGCAGGACACCGGTGTCGTGACGTTGGCGCCGATCTGCATGACCGGGGCGGATGTGATGGTGACGGTGGCGATGTCGCTGCAGCCGTTGTCGTCGAGAACGGTGAAATTGTGTTTTCCGGGTCCGCGCATGAATTTGCCCGTGCCCTTGTAAGGAGGCTTTCCACCCACGGCATTCACCGTTACCTCGGCATTGCCGGTGGTACAGGAGATGATCGTTGCATTGGCCGAGGCGGCAAGCTGTGCGGGCTCAGAGAGCGAAAGCGTCGTGCTGCCCGAGCAGCCGTTTGCGTCCGTCACCGTGAAGGTGTAAGACCCTGCCTGTTTGTTGAATGTCCCTGTTCCCGTGTAGGGCGGCGAGCCGCCGGTCGCGGAAACGACGATGGAGGCCGAACCTCCGGAACACGTAATCGCGGTGGTCGGTGCCGCGGTGACCGTAATGTCACTGACGATGACGGGGTAGGGACACTGGACCGTCTGTCGTCCGTCAGAAACCGTTGCGACCACCGTGTAGCCGCCGGAAGTACTGCCTGCGTCGACAACAACGGTTCTGCCGGTCGTCGAACCCACTATGCTTGCGCCGCTGCTGTTGTTTTCCAGCGACCACGCGTAGGTCACATTTTTGGATGCGGAGTTGAAAGTGAACGCGCTCTGTGTATTTGCACAGCTGACATCAGAGCCCGTGATGTCGCATTCGAGACGCGCAACGATGGCACTGCTGGAAATCTGATTGTCCTGGCTGCCGAGGGCAGAACCATCAAGCCGGTCGAGCTTGAAATGGAAAGGGGCACCCTTGATGCTCCCGGCGCCACGTCCGATGCCGTATCCCACGCCACTCGTGACATTCGGGACGTCGACGGCCATGGACAGATGTCCCGCAAACTCAAGAAGAATGCTGGAGGAAGTCGAGGTCCAATGCAGCGTGTATTCCGCGTACGGGTCCCTGCCCTTGCTGTAGCCATTGAAAACGACGACTGCTGAACTGATGGGCTGATCGCCATAAATCTTCAGTTCACGATTCCCGAACGCATTCTCATAGTTCGCGACCACTTTCGCGATGTCGTCCGAAAGCACCCATTTCATGTCGTCCGGAAGATCCGTACTGAAACTGTAACCGTTGCTGCGCAGGGAAGTGCACATCTGTCCCAGATTGTGCGGGGGACCAATGGCAGCGCCGCAGTTGTTCAGATTGACGAGGGTGGTGGGACCGGCGATCGCCTTCGATGAACTGAGCGCCTGATCGTAGGAGGTGAGAAAATCATATGCGTGTACCATGTTTTTGCTTGCCAGATGCTTGAAAGTCAGCGTATGCTGATTCTTCCTCGCAGAAGGAACACTGGTAAACATGATGCGCTGTGGAACGGACATTCCTTCGAAGTACACGGAGTTGTTCTTCTGAAGAATGGAGTTGACCCAGTGTACGTCACCCAGCTGATAGGGGCTGTCATCATTTGCAGCCTGGCGAAAATCTACCGTTGGCTGCGCCAGCAACGTACCGGACATCATGAGGATGAACAGCAGCAATGCTGGCAAACTTCCTCTCATTCGTAACATAAAAGCCTCATCCGATCAGAAAATGAATACTATCAGGCATCTCCCTGGCCACTCAGCCCGCCTCTCGGCTTCGCTTTCGGAGCGCCGTGTTCAGTACAAATCTAGAATGAGGACCTTTCTATTAGGTAAATCCGACATTACAATACGCTGACAGTATGCTTACGTTTTTGAAAGGAAAGTGCCTCTCAGCAAGAAAACGCATACAGGGGAAAGCAATAAACCCATATATAAGAATGGATAATAGGAAATACATAAAGTATATATTTCAGTGATGCCCTGAGGAATTGAATTCCTGTCCGGAATTTTCGATTTCAGTGTGGATCAGAAGGGATAGGAGCGTAGTCGCTAATAATATGGATGATTATCCATATAATATTCAGCAAGGAATGCACGAAAATGCGTCAATATAGCAGCGAGGGACGGATTATGTCCGTCCCTGCCAAAACACACGTACAATTATGGGAGGAGATTGTCACTGTTTTTCAGGACGTGCGACAACAAAGTACAGTTTGCCGAGGCGTTTGAATTCCACGATGTGCAGTCCAGCTTCGCGGAGTATGCTTTTTACGCCACGGGCGGAAAAGAAATACACCGGGCAGCCGCGCATGGACAATCGGATCTTTCGAATCGGTGCCCGCCAGGTGTTCACCCTGGGGAAGGTCGCAACGACGTCCGATTTCGTTCTCAGCGCCATTTCACGCAAGGTGGGAACGGGATCTTTGATATAGTCAAAGAGTCCGATACCGATGCTGACGTCATATTGCCGTTCCTTTTCGAGATCCTGTACCTCGCCGCGGATAAAGCTCGTGTTTTCCAGCTTCTCTTCTTCAGCGCGCTGCGTGCAGGCTTCCACCATGCGCTCTGCGATATCAATGCCGCAGACATGCTGCGCACCGCGCCGCGCGAGTTCTAGCGCATACACTCCGGTACCACAACCTACATCGAGGATGCTTCTTCCCTCCAGTGGTTCGCACGCCGCGAGTGTACTGTTGAGCCGGTCATACATGTCTTTCCGGAACACGCTGTCGAGCATCGATGAAAACGTGGATTTCCGATGTGTATAGATTGCGTCGAATGCTTCGCGCTCCCTGTTCCAGTAATCGCGTTGCGTGTCAATCTCGTTCATTGCAGGCATGGCTGTTCCTTGAGTGGAGTAAAGCGGAATTCCTCGAGCAGCAATTGAAGGCGCTGCTCGGTTTTATCGAGGTTGTGATAGTGGCGGTATGCTTTCGAGAAGGGAAGCGTGACGCGCGGCTGGTCACTGTCGATTTCCCAGGGGTGCAGATAAAGATTCAGCGGTCTGCCGTCTTTCCGCACCTGACGAAGCAGTGACCTGATCATGGAAAACGGGAGAAGACGCATGTACGCACCGCCAGCACAGGGAATGCGCAGGGACACGCGTTCGGCTACCGTCAGCGGCAGTTCCATCAGTGTGTCGCCGATTTTCCAGCAGGACAGCGGCGCATCGGGGATGCCATACGTCGGATGTCCCTTCACCGGGAATACCGAGGAGCTGTAATGGATACCGTAGCGCTCGAGAATCGGGATTGCCCAGAGCGTCTCCGTAACCAGGGTGAAGGATGGAGCACGATATCCGATGACAGGCTGCGAATGCTGACGGACGTGGAGGTTCAAGGCACTTTCAAGATCCCGTTCGAACTCATCGGCCGTCATCGTGGTCAGCGGACGATGGTCGTATCCGTGCGTCGCCACCTCGTGTCCGCGAGAGAGTATCTCCGAGGCAAGGTCCGGATGACGTTCCATCACCCATCCGAGGAGGAAAAAAGTCGCCCGGTTCTCCGTCTTCTCCATCATATCGAGCAGACGCATCACGGATGCTTCGACACGGCTTTCACAGCGCGGCCAGTCCCTCCGAAGCAGTGGGGGAGACAGGTTGTGGGCACAGAACCATTCTTCCACATCAATGCCCAGGGCGCCATCGCTGTGATCAGCGGGCGGAATACTGTCAGCAGCACCGTTTTCGTGTGACTGATCGGTATCGAATTGGGAAACACTGTCGCTCATTTACTCACCTTTTCCCAGCATGCACTCCATACAATCTTCCTGCTGCGTATGCACACACGTTGCATTTGCGGACAATGTACGTAAAAAATCTCTTCTGATGCCATGACAGCACGGGAGGAGATTTGTTCCCCTGCCAGTTCGATATGAACGCTTTTGCTGCGCTCCGTTGTTGTACAGGCAGAGAGGAATAAACAGTCGAAAGGACAGCACATGGCAAGCACAACCGTAAAAAATATATTTCCATTGGGATTCATGTGGGAGACGGGTGATCCGTTTCTCTTCTGTGTACATCACAGGGATGCGTATCCGCATGGAAACAGTGAACTGGGGCCGGCCGCATCGCTCGCGGGACGAAATATCGGACAGGATTTTCAGGTAAAGGACGGCTGGCGCATGTACCATGGGAGTACCGTCCCGGGATTCCCCGCGCATCCGCATCGCGGCTTCGAAACCGTCACACTTGTGCAGAAGGGATTCGTCGATCATGCGGATTCGAGTGGTGCCGCGGGACGTTACGGAAACGGGGATGTGCAGTGGATGACTGCGGGCAAAGGATTGCAGCATGCGGAGATGTTCCCTCTGCTCAGGGAAGATGAAGACAATCCGCTGGAGCTTTTCCAGATCTGGCTGAATCTGCCGAAATCCGGGAAATATGTGGAGCCGCACTTCCGCATGCTCTGGTCCGAGCAGATTCCCATAGAAAAGTTTGTGGACGACGGTGGAAGAAACACCGAGGTGAAAGTGGTGGCAGGATCCCTGCGCGATGTGAGTGCCCCGGCCCCGGCTCCTGATTCCTGGGCGGCCAACGGCGAGAACGAAGTCGCCATCTGGCTGCTGCGCATGGACGCCGGGGCGAAGTGGACGCTGCCGGCTGCTTCCGCGGGATTGAGCCGGCGCCTCTATGCTTTTGAAGGCAGCGGTGTGAAGCTCGACGACGGAGACCTCCCTGATTATCACGGTGCGGAGCTGCAGTCTGACCGGCCCGTTGAACTCACGTGCGGAGAACTGCCGGCGCGATTGCTGCTGCTGCAGGGACGCCCCATCAACGAGCCGGTGGTGCAGTACGGTCCCTTCGTCATGAATACAAAGGCGGAAATCCAGGAGGCGTTCGAAGACTATCAGCGTTCGCAATTTGGCGGATGGCCCTGGGATCGCCCTGATCCTGTGCATGAGAAGTCAAAGGGACGTTTTGCCCTGCACAGTGACGGCAGGGAAGTCACGCCCTCGACCTGATCGCGCAGACGCGAATCTGAATTAAAGCAGACTGCGATTGAGTCCGCCATCGACCTGTATCGTAGCGCCGGTGATATAGGAAGCACGCGCCGAAGCGAGGAATACGGCGAGATGTGCGATTTCCTCAGGCCTGCCTATGCGTCCCATAGGTACCATGGACGTGACGTTGTCGCGAATGTCTTCGACGGTGGTCCCAGCCTTCTCGGCGCGGTCGGTGAAAAGCTGCGTCTGTCGTCCCGTGCGTATGTAGCCCGGTGCAATATTGTTTACTGTGACCCCGTGCCTGGAGATTTCATCCGACAGCGTTTTGGCCATGCCGGTGACTCCCGCGCGAAAGGTATTGGAGAGCAGCAGGCGCTGCACGGGCTGCTTGACGGAAATGGAAGTGATATTGATCACGCGTCCCCATTCCTGCTCGATCATGCCGTCGATCATCCCGCGTATGAGACGCACGGTGCTCATGAGCGTACGATTGTATCCGGCCAGCCACTGTTCCTCGGTCATCGAGCGAAAATCTCCGGGATTTGGTCCGCCGTTATTCGTGACGAGTATGTCGCAGCCCCCGTAGACGTCCTTCATCGCCGCAACGGCTTGCGCAATGGCATCTGCGTCATCGAGATCCGCGACGGCGTAAGCGACCTGCGCCCCGCCGGTGCTGAGCTCCTTCGCAAGTGCCGCGAGTTTATCCTCGCTTCGTGCACAGAGCATGACCTTGCAGCCCTCGGCTGCGAGTCCCGCAGCAACAGCCTTTCCGATGCCGTCGCTCGAGCCGGCGACGAACGCGCGTTTCCCTTTCAGTTCGAGATTCATATATGCCTCGCTTCTTCGTAAACCATACGTTACGTATTTTTGTTGGGTTGGAGAGAGGCAAACTACGGTATTTCACCGGGCGGACAAAATTGCCGTCCACCTCACAGAGAGTTACACATGGCCATACTGCCAATTTATCCTTACGATGCCCGCGTTCTTCGCGAGGAAACGCGTCTCATCGAGAAGCCATCGCCTGAATTGACACAGCTGATTATCGACATGTTCGCCACGATGGATCAGGCAAACGGTGTCGGACTGGCGGCAAACCAGGTCGGAAAGGGGGAATCGCTTTTTGTCATCAACCTTCGTCCCATGGAGGGCTATGAAGACACGCAGCCCCTGGTGATGATCAATCCGGAAATCACCGAATTTTACGGTGAGGATGTCAGTTTCGAAGAGGGTTGTCTGAGCGTCCCCAATGTGCGCGAAGAAGTCTTTCGACCCGAAAAGCTGCATATCCGATTCAGGGATGCCAATTTTGAACCGCAGGAGCTGGAGGCGGATGAATTTCTCGCCCGTGTCATCCAGCATGAATATGACCATCTGCAGGGGATTTTCTTTACGGACTACCTCAAGGGATTACGGAAGCGGCTCGTCATGCCCGTCCTCAAGAAAATCCGTCGTGGCGAAAGCGAGGCGGATTATCCCATGGCAACGCAGGTCGAACTCGCAGACTGATTTTTCACACAACCGGAGTGCAACATGCGGCTTATTTTCATGGGCACGCCTGATTTCGCTGTGCCCTCGCTCCGCCTCCTGCACGAGGCGGGACATGATATCGCCGCCGTGGTGACAGCAGCAGATAAAAAGCGCGGCCGCGGCCAGCAACTATCTCCCACACCTGTCAAAGAATATGCAGAAGAGCATGGGCTCAGGGTGATTCAGCCCATGGGGCTCAATGACCCCGGGTTTTCAAATGCGCTGCGCATGCTCGATGCAGACTGTTTCGTCATCGTCGCATTTCGCATACTTCCCGAATCGGTGTTCAGCATTCCACCGCGCGGCAGCTTCAACCTGCATGCGTCGCTGCTGCCGAAATATCGCGGCGCCGCACCCATCAACTGGGCACTCATCAACGGGGAGCACGAGAGCGGTGTCACAACATTTTTCCTCAAACCGAAGGTGGATACCGGCAATATCATTCTGCAGGAGCGTGTCGAACTGCATGAAAACATGACAGCCGGACAACTGCATGACGTCCTCGCCGACCTCGGTGCCGGTGCGGTGCTGCGAACCGTCGAACAGATCGAGACCGGAACGGTTACTGAACAGGCACAGGATGACAGCGCCGCGACTCCCGCACCGAAGATTTTCCGGGATACCTGTCAGGTAGACTGGAGCGGAGATGCGCATCGGGTCCACAATTTCATCCGCGGTCTCAGTCCCTATCCCGCTGCATGGACGATGCTGGATGGGAAACAGCTGAAACTGCTGGTCTCCCGCGTTCACGAAGAAAGCAGCACCGGCACCCCCGGCTCACTATCTCACACGGAGGGGGTTCTGCGCGTGCAATGCGGCACAGGCAGCATCCTCCTTCACGAGATTAAACCCGAAGGACGCAAGAGTATGACTGTTCAGGAATACCTGCGGGGACACCGGGTGGAGGAAGGCAGCAAGCTGCGCTAGCCATTCCCGACGAGCGCAGCGAGGAGGGAGGAGACGCGCTGGCTGGCGCCGGGTGAACCCATCTTTTCACGTACGCCGCGGAGTTCCTGCCGTGTCTTTTCGTATTGCTCGCTGTCGTTGAAATAGTGCAGCGTGTAGTAGGCGATGTATTCCGCGTTGGCGCTGGACTGCAGGAGTTCAGGCACGATGCGTTTTCCCGCGAGGATGTTGGCCATACCGATGTCTTTGACATTGACCAGGTGTCTGCCGATCTGGTAGTTCAGCGTTGAGGCTTTGTAGACGATGACCATGGGCGTTTCGTAGTAGGCCGTTTCCACTGTTGCCGTGCCCGAGGCGACAATAGCGGCATACGAGTGCTGCATGAGCGCATGCGTGGCATCGCGCAGCAGGCGAAAATCGGGATACGCATCCATCCATTGCATGTACATCTCATCCGGCTGACGTGCTGCTCCGACCGCCACCGCACATCCCGTTTTCTGCTGAATGCGATCGGCTGCGTCAAGCATTTCCGGGAGCAGACGCTGGATTTCCTGTTTGCGCGAGCCAGGGAGGAGGGCCAGCAGGGGTTTGTCCTTCGGAAGGTCCCATTCTTCGAGAAAGCTGTCACGGTCCGTATGTTCGAGAATTTCGAGCAGCGGGTGTCCCACGAACGTGGTTGGAATCCCTTCATCCCTGAAAATCTGTTCCTCGAAAGGGAAGACGACGGCCAGGTGGTCGACCAACGCTTTCATTTTCCGCGCCCTGTTTTTTCCCCATGCCCAGACCTGCGGACTGATGTAATAGAGGACCTTTCCCTGCATCTCCTTGATCTTTTCCGCCAGCCGCAGATTGAAACCGGGGTAGTCGATCAGCACGGCGGCGTCCGCCTTCCGCTCGGCATACGCCTCCTGGCAGGTGCGGAACATCTCTTTCAGAAACGGATAGTGCTTGAGCACTTCCACAAAACCCATAATTGCCGTGTCACGGATGTGATACAGCAATTCCATGCCTTCCTCCTGCATGTGATCACCGCCGATACCGAAGAATACGGCGTCAGGATGTTCCGAACGGAACTCCCGGATGAGGCGTGCCCCGTACAGATCGCCGGACGCCTCCCCGGCGACCAGCATGATAACAGGTGCCCTGGGGCTCATGACTCCTCTGAAATGATTGTGCCGCTGAAGCCTGTCAGCGAACGATGTATATAATGATCAACACTAATGTCGCAATAGAGAATGCCTGCAGCGTACGTGTTTCCGACTGCCAGCCTGCTTTCCAGTCAATATCCACCGGATGCCATGAGCGATACGGTGTCAGACGGAAGAGAAAGCGCGGCACCTTTTTACAGTAGTCCTCATATTCCTGTCCGAATTTTTCACGAAGGAAATCTTCTTCTTCCTTGACGATCATCGTGTACTGGAAAAGGAACCATACAAGTGCCGCGATTTGCAGCCATGGCCACAGGGCCAGTGACATGATGCCGATGCCGAGATAAATCAGGATGTTGCCCACGTAAAGGGGATTTCGCACGAAGGCGAAAGGTCCCGACGTGACAAGCTTGCTTGCACCGACTTCACCCGTGACCCGGGTTTCGCTGCCGACATAAAACACGCCCCAGGCACGGAGAAATTCCCCGAGTGCGGAGACGACAAAACCGATGAGCAGACTGCTCAGCGTCGGCTGTGCGAACACCAGCATCACAACCAGGAAGGGCAGGGGAGTATAACTTCGATTACGGAACAGGAACTGACGAACGGTCACGGTTTTCCTCTGTTTATCACAAACAACAAAATTACGCCGCACGCCGTCGAAAAACAACCAGGAAGCAGTCGGCATGGGCCATCCTGCTATGATTCCACGCGCGATTTCAATATCTTACATGGATTCATGAATGTGGGACCTTCAGTGCCCGCATCCTTATTACAGTACCGGATTTACCCTGCATGCTGACGAAATACGGCCTTGATGTTGCGATCCCCATTTTGATCATTTCGCTTGCCGTGGTGATCATCGGGTTTTTCGTATCCAATCTCCCGTTGCGCATTGTGCTCATTGCGGTCGGCGCCGCGGTGTTTCTTTTCACGCTGAATTTTTTCCGCGATCCTGACCGCAGTACCCCCGTCGTTGCGGGTGGCATCATCTCTCCCGCAGACGGCAAGATCGTGAACATTTCAGAAGTGGAAGAATCGGAATATCTCGGCGGCAGGGCGAAACAGGTCTGCATTTTCATGTCCCCCCTCAACGTTCATGTCAACCGCTGGCCCGTCAACGGAACGGTGGAGTTCTTTCGCTATGTCGAAGGACGTTATGTCATGGCGTTTGAGGACAAATCCAGCGACCTCAACGAGCGCACGCTTATCGGTATAGACGCCGGTGGCTACAAGGTGCTGTTCAAACAGATCGCGGGCTTCGTGGCCCGCCGCATCGTGTGTCCCATCGCCATCGGCGACAGTGCCGTCGCGGGAAAGCGCTTCGGGATGATTAAATTCGGTTCACGTGTCGACGTGCTGATGCCCGTCGATGCGCAGCTGCATGTCAAGATGGATCAGCATGTCGTGGCGGGAGAAACCGTACTCGCCACCGTCCCGCAGTAGCAGCCTGCGGGAAGCCTCCGCTGTTTCTTTTTCGGAAGCAGGCTCGAAACGCGGGCTGACCGATCACTTATCTATACACGGAAACGCCGTTTGAGAATACGTCTCAGCAGGTCTATTGTCCCGAATCTGTTCACCGTCCTGAACATTTTCTTCGGTTTCCTCAGCATTATTTTTGCTGTGCAGGAGCTGTATGTGCAGGCCGCGTGGTACATTATTCTCTCCGCGGGCTGCGATGCGCTGGACGGGTTCATGGCGCGATTGACGCGTTCCGCGAGCGAGTTTGGTGTCGAACTCGATTCCCTCGCTGACGTCGTGAGTTTCGGCGTATCTCCGTCGTTTTTGATTTATTCTCTTGTGCTGCACGAGTACGGGACCTTTGGCATGCTTGTCTCGGCCACACCACTCATTCTCGGCGCATTGCGCCTGGCCCGTTTCAACGTGCAGCTGGTCGGGTTTTCCAAAGATCATTTTACCGGGATGCCGATTCCCCTCGCCGCGCTGACGCTGGTCTCCTTCGTCCTGTATTTCCATCCCGCGGAAGTCATCGCTTCCGAACAGCTGCAGTATGCGCTTATCGCACTCACCGCGGGATGCGGCACGCTGATGATCAGCACCGTGCGCTACCCGGTTATCCCGAAAATCTCGCTTTCCACATTCCGCGCACAGCCGGTGCGCATGGGTATCTTCATCGCCGGCGCCCTGGCCGTCGTGCTTTCGTCCGGCGAACTGCTGTTTCCCGGACTCCTGGCCCTGGGCATCAGCGGTCCGCTCTCCGCGACGGGCAGACAGCTGCGCAAACTCGGCAGGCGCCGGGGAGGAAGCGCGGACAGTGACCGTAAACAGAACGAAGCCGTTTCCGTTGATTCGCAATCATAAAGGATCATCATGTACAAAGCGATTATCACAGTGAAACTCCGGCCGTCCATTCTCGATCCCGAGGGCAAGGCCATTGAACACGCGCTGCAGTCGATGGACTACAGCCAGCTTTCAGGTGTGCGCGTGGGCAAGGAGATTGAACTTCAGGTCGACGCCACATCGCGTGAGGAGGCAGAGCGCACGGTCAATGAGGCGTGCGGCAAGCTGCTCGCCAATCCCGTCATGGAAGATTACACGTTTGAACTGCAGGAGCTGTAAATCATGGCTGATGTGAAATTCGGCGTCGTCGTCTTCCCGGGTTCGAACTGCGATCACGATGCCTATCATGCCGCAAAACATGTGCTCGGTCAGCGGGCGGAATTTCTCTGGCACAAGGAGAGCGACCTCAAGGATGTGGATGTCGTCATCCTCCCGGGTGGCTTTTCCTACGGAGACTATCTCCGCTGCGGTGCCATTTCACGGTTTTCCTCCGTGATGAAGGAAGTGGTGCGGCATGCGGAACGGGGCGGTCACGTGATAGGAATATGCAACGGCTTCCAGATTCTGACCGAATCGGGTCTGCTGCCCGGTGCACTGCTGCGCAACGCCTCGCTCAAGTTCGTATGCAAGACGGTGAATCTTCGCGTGGATAACGCCTCGACGGCGTTCACCTCGCAGTATGCAGGGGGACAGGTACTGCGTATTCCCGTTGCTCATGGGGAAGGAAATTTCTATACTGACAAGGATACACTGCAATCGCTCGAAGATAACGGACAGGTTGTGTTCCGTTATGCGGAGAGTGACGGCAGCATAACGGACGCAGCCAATCCCAATGGCTCGCAGAATAACATCGCGGGTATCATCAACCAGCAGGGCAACGTGCTGGGAATGATGCCGCATCCGGAGCGCGTGGTTGAAGGACTCCTGGGTTCCAGCGATGGACTCGGAGTGTTCGCTTCCCTGGTTGAAACTATCTCGGGCACAGTCCCGGCTCTCTCATAGGAGGTTCTCGTTATGTTCGGTAATATCGGCGGATGGGAAATTCTCATCATCATCTTCATTATCCTCATTTTCTTCGGCGCGAAGAAAATTCCCGATCTGGCACAGGGACTCGGCAAGGGCATCAAGGAGTTCCGCAAAGCCGCAAAGGATATTCAGGACGATATCAGTCTTGAAGAAAAGAAGGAAGAGAAGAAGTAACGGATCGGCAGCATACCCCGCACATCAATTACAATGATGCAGTATGAACATGTCGTACCCCTCATAGAGGCACGGAAGGAATTCTGTGCCTCTCTTGTTGTCGGCGCAATCGAACGCAGCGACCGTCATGCGCAGCTCAATGCCCTGCTGGAGATCCATGCCGATGAGGCAGTCGGGCAGGCACGGGAAAGCGATCGGAGGGTGCGGGAGGGCACATGCCGTCCACTCGAAGGCATCCTGGTCGGGATCAAAGACAATATCTGCATGCGCGGCAAAGCCGCATCGGCTGGCTCCCGCATGCTCACCGACCACATCGCCACATATGACGCCACTGTCGTCAGGCGTCTGCGCAAAGCAGGCGCGGTGCTCATGGCGCGCTGCAATATGGATGAATTCGCCATGGGGTCTTCCGGGGAAACATCGGCCTACGGTCCCACACAACATCCGTTTCTCCCGGGACGCGTGCCGGGCGGCAGCAGCAGCGGAAGCGCAGCGGCGGTCGCGGCCGGACTCCTTCACGCCGCACTCGGGAGCGATACCGGTGGGTCGGTCCGTCAGCCCGCCGCCTACACCGGAACGGTGGGAATGAAACCGACCTGGGGACGCGTCTCGCGCAGCGGACTCATCGCTTTTGCGTCATCCTGCGATCAAATCGGTCCGATAACCTCCTGCGTACGCGACAACGCGCGTCTGCTCGGTGTTCTTGCCGGACACGATCCGGCGGATGCGACCTCGGCCGACCTTCCGGTACCGGATTATCTCGTGGCCACGGAGCGAACTATCGATGGCCTGCGCATCGGCATTCCCACCGAATACATGGCTGAAGATGTACCGGAAGAAATACGCATGCGTCTGCGCTTTGTCGCAGATGCTCTCGAGAGCAAGGGGGCTGAAGTGCAAGAGGTATCTCTGCCGCTTACGCCCTCCGTGTTTCCCGCGTATTTCGTGATTGCAAACGCGGAGGCCTCATCGAACCTTGCCCGCTACGACGGTGTGCGACTGGGAACGGCCTCCCCGAATCCCGCGTCAGCTACGGATTCTCATTCCTCATTCCCGCTCTCGATGCTCATGCAGCGCTATGCGGCAAACCGGGGCGAAGGCTTTGGCCGCGAGGTGCACAGGCGCATCATGCTTGGCGTTACCCTGCTGGCCGGAAGCGAGGAGCACGACTGGCTTGGCAGGGCGCAGCGCATGCGGCGTCGTGTCAGTGAGGAGTTTGCCGGCGTGTTCAGCAACACTGATCTTTTACTGACCCCCGTCACCCCGGGTCCGCCATTCGCCTTCGGAGCGCGACTCGATGACCCCCTCCATATGTACCTGACCGATCTGTTCAATACGGCCGCGAACCTGACAGGTATTCCCGCCATCAGCGTTCCCGCCGGGAATGACGAGGCTGGAAATCCCCTGGCCGTACAGTTTATGGCCCCTGCCTTCGGCGAGGAAAGCCTGTACACAGCCGCAGCCGCAGTCGAACGAATTATGCACAAACTGCATAATCCCGGCGACGAAAATATGCAGAAACTGCATAATTCCGGTGAAAATCTGCAGAATGCGCATACATCGGGTCGTGAAAATATGCAGAAACTGCATATTTCAGGCGCAAGCACAGAGGAATCGGGCGCTGAGGAAGAACGGGAGGGAAGCGCGGATGCCTGAAATGCCGTCCTTCACCTCACAGCTGCCGGAACCGACAGTGCGTATTTTCGCGGATTTCGACGGGACGATCACGCACGATGATGTGGGCGAAGCGCTGTTCCGTCACTTCTGCGGGAACGCGGTGTTCGACCGGATTCGTGGTGAGTGGCTCCGTGGCATCCGTACCGCTCCTGACGCGTACAGCGCGCTGTGTGCGGCCATGCGGGATGTCACTGCGGAACGTTTTGAGACGTTTCTTTCCCGCTTCGCGGTGGATGAGACGTTTCCACGCTTCGCAGCATGGTGCGAGAAGGAGGGGTATCCCCTGCATATTCTCAGTGACGGATCCGATGCCTACATCGAGCCGTTGATGGAGAGGGTGGGACTCGACCTGCCGCTGCTGGCAAATGAACTGCGCATAGAAGGGAACAAGGTGGAGATGCGTTTCCCGCATTTCGACCCGCGTTGCCCGGAAATCGCAAATTGCAAAAGCAACCATGTGGCGCTGCTGGCGCAGGATGAGGATTTGATTATCTATATCGGTGACGGAAGCTCGGACTTCGACGCCGCGATGTACGCAGACCTGGTGTTCGCCCGCGGAGAACTCGAGCAGTTCTGCCAGGAACAGAATGTCACCTTTCGCCGGTTTTACAATTTCACGACAGTGAGAGAGCAGCTCTCACTTATGCTGCATCAGCACAACCTCCGGAAACGTGAGCGGGCAGCGGTCCGCCGCAGGCAGCTCTGGAGCATGGGCTGAAAACCGAACGTGACCTGAAACAAGGATCATACATGTCAGATATGACGGATGCCGCCCTTCGTCCCCCTGAACTTCGTCCCGCGCAGATCGCCAAACACGTGGCGCTGTTCCTCATCACGCTGCTGACAACCAGCATCGCTGGTATGCTCTGGCAGAACCAGATCGACCTGGCCAACCTGTGGGTGGGGATCCCTTACGCGCTGTCCGGACTGTTCATACTGAGCTGCCATGAATTCGGTCACTACTTCGCTGCCCGTCATCACGGTGTGCGTGTGACGCTTCCGTACTACATCCCGCTTCCGCCACTGCCACAGTTCATCAACTTCGGAACCATGGGCGCCGTGATCAGAACACGCTCACCGATACACACCCGGCGCGCATTGTTCGATATCGGCATCGCAGGACCCATCGCCGGTTTCATCGCCAGCATTCTCGTACTTGCGGTCGGATTCATGACGCTCCCGGGACATGAATTCCTGCTCAGCATTCATCCCGACTACGACTTTACCGCCCATGCAGCGGCGGGGACGGGAGACGGATTTACACTCACCTTCGGCAAAACCCTGTTGTACAGTCTCCTGGAGCAGGTGTTCAGCCGTCCCGGTGCCTACGTCCCACCCATGACGGAAATGTATCACTATCCGTTTCTCGTGACCGGATGGTTCGGACTGCTGGTCACGGCGCTGAACATGCTGCCGGCGGGACAGCTCGATGGGGGACATATCACCTATGCGATGTTCGGGAAGCGTCAGCATGTTGTCGGCCGCATCACCGTCGTCACGCTCGCGGTGGTCGGAGGGATAGGCATTTTCCCCGCGCTGATGGAACTCGCAGGCTTCGGGGCGGAGGCCGTGTCGTTCATGGAGATGTTCGGGAATTTCCAGGCCTGGTTCTGGCCAGGCTGGTTGTTCTGGGCGCTGCTCATCCTGTTCGTGGTCAAAGTGAAACATCACGAAATCATTGATCCACAAGAACTTACACCACGTCGACGCATGCTCGGATGGTTCTCGTACGCGATGTTCCTGCTCTGTCTTTCTCCCGCGCCGATATTCATTGCATGAGGCCTGTAATAAGGTCCTGATCTGTAGGGGAAAAATCCATCCGTCCCGGGATTGTAATTGACTTTGGAGAGGTCCCGGTGTATGTTTGTACTGCCTCCTTGATAGTGTGATCGTAAGCCGGGGCATGGTCAATTGTGACATGCCCCGGCTTCATTACACGGGATTTCAAACAGGAATATCCAGCCCATGAGCCTGAAACGATTTCTCCCTCTTCTGCTCGTGCTGACGCTCGCCGCAGGTTGCAGCGAAGATGACAGTACGCTTGATCCCACTCTTACTGATCCTCCTATCGTGTTTACTGACCTTGAGTTATCCGATTTCCTTGTAGATACGGATACGGTCGATGTGATCCCGAACCAGGACAAGTCGCCTGATGACCCGGTGACCATTCCGCTGCATGTGGGTGTCCAGGTCCGGCGTCCCACGGCGACGGGCGAAGCCGTCTCCCTGCGCTGCACGGTGACGCAGAACGGGTCTATCACCCCCGTGTTCACCAGCAGCATCGACAACCCGGCTGAGGGACTGCAGGCCTTCGACTTCGACCTCGAACTCAGTCGCGGCGATGTCGGGGACTACCGCGTCGAAATCAGTGGTCTGGATGCAAACGGGGCGGAGGCCGCAAGCGCCTTCGCGACACTGCGCGTGATATACGGCAGCAATCCTCCTGAACTTGTTGACATTCATGCTCCTGATTCTGTGCAGCTGGAAGCCGACACCACGACGCTCGATGTCAGCGTCCTCGTGCAGGATGCAAGTGGACTCAAGGATATCAAACAAGTGGTTCTCAGCAGTTTTCTGCCCGACAAGAGTGCTGCGAACGGCAATCCCTTCATCCTATGGGATCAGGGTGTAGCCGCGCAGGGAGATGAAGTCGCCGGTGACGGTTGGTATTCCCGCCGTTTCATCCTGCCGCCGACGGCGCAGAAGGGTGAATACGAGTTCCAGATCCGTGCCGTGGATTACTCCAATGCCGTGAGCAACGTCATCATTCACAAGATCATCGTATACTGATGCACACAGTCAGTTTTAGAAAGGGAGTCCTGTTCGCAGCGATACTGCTGCTCGCAGCTGTCAGCAGCCGGGCACAGGAGCGTCCCGCACAATTCACAATGCAGAAATCCGGCAGCACGCAATCCGATCGTCCCCTGAGCAACTCCGCGGTGGACCTGCTCGTGCGTGGTGACACGCTCTGGGTTGCCGGTGGCAAGGGCATCGATTACACCTTTGATGGCGGGAACAACTGGACGCATTTCGGTCAGGACGCCCCGTTCGATGCCGAAGACATTGCCGCACTCGAGGCCTATGGCTCCACCTTCTGGGCTTCGCTTGCGGGATCAGAGGACAGCCAGGACGGCGCGCTGCCGGTAGGACTCGGTCTGGCACGGTCAACGGACAACGGGCAGACCTGGGAACACATTGACCAGCCGATGGAAGCGGAGGATATGTCCGTGTACGACATCACGTATGGGGTAAACACGATTCCCGCCCTGGCAGTGACGACGCCTATCAATAATATCACTTACGATATCGCAGTGACCAGCAAAGCGGTGTTCATCGCCAGTTTCGCAGGGGGACTGCGAAAATCCACCGACGGCGGCGCAAGTTTCGAGCCTGTCGTCCTTCCGCCGGACGCACTTGATGATATCGCACCAGACGACACACTGGATTTCGAACTTTCGCCCGTGAGTCGTCCCGACCTCGGCCTGCGCGAAAATCTTAACCATCGCGTCTTCTCTGTCCACGCCATGAGTGACGACAGCATTCTTGTCGGCACCGCGGGCGGGGTCAATCTGAGCACGGACGGCGGGATTTCCTGGCGAAAGTTTTCCTTCAATAATCAGCTGCAGCCCATCAGCGGAAATTTCGTTGTTGCGCTGGGCGACAATATGGTCGACGGCACCCGCTATATCTGGGCTTCGACCATCAACGCACTGAATCCGATTGAATTCCGTGCCGTAAGCTATTCGACCGATATGGGTGAAACGTGGAACACGACACTTCGCGGTGAATTCACGCACAACTTCGGCTTCAGGGACGAAGTCGTGTATGCCCCTACGAATTCCGGAATCTACAGAAGCGACGACGGTGGAAAAAGCTGGATCGGTTTTTCACGCTTCGTTGACAGCCGAAGCCGCCAGGTGGCAGCCGATGAACGCTGTTTCTCCGCGGCAGCAGTGGGGGATGTGGTATGGGTAGCCAACGGCGACGGACTGATGAAGACCACGGATAACGCCGCCACGTTTTTTGGAACGCAGTGGACCATCCTGCGAGCGGCGCAGCCACTTGAATCCGCCGAAGAAGTGTATGCCTACCCGAATCCCTTTGCTCCGGACGACGAAGTATGTCGCGTGCATTACAAAACGGAAAGCGGGAGCGTTTCCATCCGCATCTACGATTTCGCCATGATGCCAGTGCGTACGTTGCTGCGTAATGCCGCGCGTTCGACAGGAGTAGAGCACGATGAAGTGTGGGACGGCCGCACCGACGCCGGTGACCGTGCCGCGAATGGCGTCTATTACATTGAAGTCGACAATGGTTCCGGCGATCCGCACTGGACCAAGGTGGTGGTGCTGCAATGACAGGAAAATCGCACATGGTTACACGCGCAACACGAACACTGTTCATCCTGATCCTGTGTGCAGCATTCATGCCGCTGACACTGTCCGCGCAGAACGGTACTGCCGGCGCATTCACGCGCATGGGATTCGGCGCCCGGGGACAAGGCATGGGCAACGCTCTGTCGACGGTCAACAGTGGAACGATATCCACGTACTACAATCCCGCCCTCAGCGCATTCCAGGAGGGACACGTACTGCATGGCAGTTACGGTTTCCTCGCACTCGACCGCGCCTTCAACCAGGTCAGCTACACGCAGACCATCCGCATCTACAACAAGGAAGCCAATATCTACGCTGACGAACCCGGGGTGCAGTCCATTTCCGGTGTGTCCGTCACGTGGATCAACGCGGGCGACAGTGAAATTCAGGGATATGACAGCGACGGCTTCAAAACGGATATGCTCAGTGTCTTCGAAAATCAGTTTGCCGTCAATTTCGGCACCCGCTTCTCCGACAAGCTTGCGGTGGGCTTCAACGCGAAGTTCTATTACAGCGGCGTGTATGAGGGCGTGACGTCTTCCGGTTTCGGTGTTGACATCGGCGCGTTGTATACCGTCTCACCATCCATCCGTATCGCGCTCGTGGCCCAGGAACTGCTGACGAAGTACAAGTGGGATACCAGCGATCTCTACGGTGCGGAACGTGGCAACACAACGGAGGATCCGTTCGCCCGTATTTTCCGGCTCGGTGTCGGGTATACGCTGCCGTCGGATTACGGACTGGCTGCCGCGGAGGTGGAGCAGGTCGACGGGGATGTGTATCTTGTACGCCTCGGCTATGAAATCCCTGTCGTCGAGAATATCTGGCTGCGTGGCGGTGTGGAGCGTATCGATCTGTCTGATGCCGGCATTGACCCGCGTCCTTCATTCGGATTCTCCATCGCACAGCCTGTTGCGAACATGCAGCCAGTCATACACTACGCCTTTGTTCTCGAGCCAGTGGCCCCTTCATCAACGCATGTGCTTTCCTTCGCCCTGCACTTCTGAAAACGAGCACGGTACCTGTTATGCAGCGCATTTTACCCGTCACGCTTTTCCTTTTCCTTCTCATGCCGTCCATGCTGATGGCGCAATCCGGCAAGGCGGGACTTTCCTTCCTGAAAAACGGTGTCGGCGCACGAAACGTGGCGATGGGCAGTACCGGTGTCGTCTCCGCAAAGGAGGGAGCCGCATCGTATTACAATCCGGCCCTTCTTGCTGACGACGAGGCGGCATCGATTTCCATCGAACATACGGAGTGGGTGCAGGACATCACCACCGAGTATGTCGGCATAGCACTTCCGGCACAGAGCTGGTCATTCGGTGTGTTTTTCGGTATTACTTCCGTCCCAGGCATCGAACTGCGCGACACGCCGTCGCTCGAGCCCGACGGTGTTTTCGAATCACAGAATCTCGCCGCAGGCGTGTCCGCCGCCTTTGCACTGACAGATGGGATCGATTTCGGAATGAACCTCAAGTATCTCTTCGAGAAAATTCATGTGGATGATGCCTCCGGGTACGGCCTTGATTTCGGCATTTCCGCGAGACCTTTCGAGGATGAGGATCTCGAGCAGCTCCGATTTGGTCTCGCACTTTCCAATGTCGGCAGCATGAATGCGCTCAATGCGCAGGAGACTACACTTCCGATGCTGCTCCGTTACGGTGCAGGCTACATGATTCCCATCAACGCGCTTAAGAGCGCATTGAATGTTGAGATTTCGGGACTGAGCCTGCTCGAGGAAGAAACCACGCATGCCAGTATCGGTGTCGAGTTCGACTATGTCGATATGGTTTTCATTCGCATGGGATATCTGAGCGGTTATGACAACAAGGATATCAGCTTCGGTGCGGGCGCCCGATACAGTTCGCTCCGTTTTGACTACGCGTACGTTCCGTGGAGCGACAGCTTTGGAGACGCGCATACCATCGCCCTCGCCATTCTTTTCTGATGCAGCATGTCCACGCGGCCGCAGATCTGTTTCACCTTCGTGGGAAACGTTACACGTGATTCCCGTCTGCGCCGCTTCGCCGAAGCGGCAATTGCGCTTGGTGATGTACATATTGCGGTTCTCAGTGCAGATCCCAGTGCAGCACTTCCTGACACACGCATTTATCCCACACAACGCAGCGGTTCGCTGAGAGCGGCGCTGCCGGGTTTCTGGCGTACCGCTGGAAATATTCTCGCAGCAACTACTCCTGATATCTGCGTGGCAGCGGATCTTTATTCGCTTCCCCTTGCGGCGCGGCTGGCGCGAAAGAGTGGGGCGAAGCTGGTCTATGATGCGAGAGAGCTGTATCGCGCCATCGCTGCCCTTGAGGGACGCGAAGTGACGCAGCGCTTCTGGACGCTTCTCGAGAAACGGTATGCGCGCCGCGCCGATGCCGTCCTCACCGTAAATGCCGCCATCGCTGAGGTTCTTGCAGCGGAATACAGCCCTGTTCACGTGTTTCACAATTACCCGGATCGCCGGGTGGAGAAACGTACCGCGCTTTTGCGAACGGAGTTCGGTATCCCTGAGAACATCCCTGTACTGCTTTCGCAGGGAGGATTGCAGAAGGGACGCGGAGCCCTGCTCTGTGTCCGTGCGCTGGCGGAACTGCCGTCTGTTGCCCTGGTATTTCTCGGGGATGGTCCACTCGCAGCGGAAATCGAATCAACCGCGCACGAACTCGGGATCGCAGACCGTGTGCATATCAAATCCGCCGTACCGAGCCGTGAAGTACTCGAGTGGACCGCTTCCGCCGATCTCGGCCTATGCATGATTGAGAACCTCGGACGCAGCTATTACCTGAGTCTGCCGAACAAGCTGTTTGAGTACATCGCCGCCGGTGTGCCCGTTCTTGGCAGTGATTTTCCGGAAATCGGAAGGGTCCTTCGAGACAGCGGCACGGGCGTCCCTGTGGCGGCAGGGGATGCGCAGGCGCTTGCACAGCAGGTCACGCGACTGCTCGATGACACCGAATACTACCAGGTGCTCAGGGCGCGCTGCCGGGAACATGCCGATATCTTTCAATGGAGCAGGGAGAAGGAAAGCTTCCTGACCATGCTGGATGGTCTGCTCTGACGCGCAGATGTGATTGCCGGGAGGTTTGTACGGGGTTCAGCGTTGGCGGAGATAATCCGCAATCTGTTTTTTTTCGCTCTCGGTGAGCTGGGACATCGCGGCGGCGGCCCGGGTGAGCGTGCGATACTCTTCAAGGAGGTCGGGAACCGCGTCGTCAATGGCCTGCATATGGCTGCCGAGAGCTGTTGTATCGCCACGGGCGGCGGGACCTGTCAGCACCTGCTCCGCGGGATGATCACGGAGCTGTTGCAGAACGGATTCCATCATGGGGAGGAGATAATCCATCGGTGTTTCCACATCTTCAGCGGCGAGGCGCAGCAGCTGTTCCGCCTGGTGGGCGATGAGCGTGGTGAAATTGCCCGCGAATACGCAGGCGGCATGATACAGCGCCTTCCGCTCGGCGTTGACGCGAATCGGGAACCAGCCCAGCAGCTCGGCAAAGTCACTGGCCCGTGACCAGAAATCATCAGGTCCCTGCACGCCGCAGCCGATGCCAATCAGACGCTCCGGGGGAAGAGGGGATGCAGGGAAGGATTGAATCGGATGCATGCAGCCGGCGTGGCAACCTGCCTCCTGCAGGGGCAGCATCACCTCATCACTCAGCAGTCCTGAAAGGTGAAAAACCAGCGCACCGTTATGCAGCGCGCCGTGATCCGCAAGGTGCTGCACGACGCCTGGCAGCGCATCGTCCGGAACGGCGAGAATGCAGACATCCGTGCTTCTCGGCAGCGTCGGTGGGAGTGCCGTCAATACCCTTGCGTCCGGTGCGATGGCACGGATGGAGGGGTGATGTTCGATGCGGGGTTCAACGACAGCGCAGATTTCGAGATTATTGGCAACGGCGTGCCGCAGCAGCGGGAGTCCGACCCTGCCCGCACCGATAAGACTGACACCGATGCGGAGGTCCTCAGCAGTACGCGTATCATCCGTCAGATGTTGTTCCACATCATGACGCTGGTCTTCCTGTGGCTGATGTTCTTCAAAGGGCAGCTGATCTTCGATCATACGGGACGCTCACCTCTGGTGAATGCTGCTGACAGGTAGCCGACCACGCGGGAGTGATCGCCGGTGACATCACCGCTGGTACACTGTTGGAGAATGGTGCTGTGTGCCGCGCCGAGTTGCATGGCGGCAGTCATCACCGCAGCCATGGGACCTGCACCGCAGGCCTCACAGCGATGTCCTGCAATATCGTCAAGCAGACGGGCGGGCTGCAGGGAACGCAGATGCCTGGCGGTCAGTGCATCGAGCTCAACCGCCTGGTCATGTGTGTGGAAATGAGAGAGGTCGCTGCTTGCGATGAGTACTGTTGTCGCACTGTCCACGATTTCTGCCAGCGCATCACCCAGCAGGCGACAGTATTCCGTACGCTGATCTCCCATCACGATGGGAAGTATTTTTGCTTCGGGGTTGATACGTTGGATGAAAGGAAGATGCACTTCGACGGCGTGCTCATCGCGGTGTCCCATCACCGAGGACTTGATGATACCCTTGTACGCCAGAAGCTTTTCGCGCAATGCGACGTCGACGTTGATGAGTCCGAGAGGCGTGCGGTAAGCATCGCCGTCATACACGGAAATCCCGTGAAACGCTTCCCGGTGACTCGGCGATACGATGATTGCCGTCTTGAACGGACGATTACGCAGGGTTGCGTAAGCCGCGGCGGCTGTTGGACCCGAATATGCATATCCTGCGTGCGGTGCGACGATGGCGAGCGGCGGACCTGACAGCGATGCCGCGGTCACATTTTCGAGCATGTTGTCGACATCGAGCGAGAGCAGCGTGGGATCCGAGGGGTAGAACAGACCACTCACGGCAGGGGGACGGATTTTCATCGCTTTCATGCCAAACCTCTCATTCGTCCAGTGTTGCGCCCTTGAGTACGATTCCTTCGAAGCGGTAGAGCCGGCTGTTCTCATGTTTCCAGGCATTCTCCGGCAGCAGCGCCTTTCTGGCGACGGCTTCCAGGAACTGCCGATGCGACCAGCCATGATCAACCGCCACCTGCGGCAGCAGCAATCCGCGGCGTCCATGTGCTTCGATCACCAGGCCGTGCAGACCGATGTCGAAATGCTCCGGGTCCTCCAGTTCTTCGAGCGGACCAAGCAATGTAACGTCGATTTGCATGTTGTCCACCTCGTCAGCGCTGATCGAGGGGAAGCGCGGATCGGTATGGGCAGCCCGCCGCGCCACTTCGCGCAGGGTCGCGACAAAACTGACCTGAATCTCAAGAAAGCCGATACAGCCGCGCAGTTTGCCGTCGACATGAATGGTGACGAAGAGCCCCGAAGCCTCGCGTTCAGGACAGGGATCACGTGGAAGCCTTGCGGCGTCAAGTGATTCACGGATGGCATCCTCTGCCTCAGCCAGTATCGCCCTGTGCTCAGTATCCATCATGGCGGGATATCACCGTTGGTCCGTCGATTTTCATTGTGTTGTAATGGTGGTGCATCTATCTTTTGAGTCCGGAATCGATGGCTCCGTGCCCTCCGGTACTGATTGACAACTCATGTATTGATTGGAATATAAAAAACACCGGACTCTGAATCAGGTGTTCGGTGAGTTACAAGCGTTTTTAAGGTGTATTGTATGCTGAAAATTGTTCCTCGCATTGTTGTTTTAGGTGTTTTTGCCGCGTTCGGCATGGGCGCATTGCATGTGCTGCCGTCCCGCTTTGATGGTGAAGCGTTGATGTCAACCGATCGTGCACGGAAGCTGGAGAGAAAAGCGGAACAGAGAGAGGCGTCGGATGCAGGTTCCATTGGCGAAGTGCCGCATCTCGACTGGTATTTCCTCCCGCGTACCTGGAATGCCGACAGAAGTATCTCGGCGGGACTGCGTCAGGGCAGCCGACATATCATGCAGCAGCGTCATTCCAACGCGTTCAGAAAAGCCAGCATCGGCAATGTCTGGAGTTTCATCGGACCCAACGATATCGGGGGACGCATCCGCGTTGTGAAATTCCACCCAACGAATCCCTCCATCATTTATGCTGGGTCCGCATCCGGCGGTGTATTCAAATCCACCGATGGCGGTGCGCACTGGACGGCCATGTCTGACAGTCTGCCCACCCTGTCGATCGGACACATGGCAATAGACAGGAACAATCCCGAGCACATCTACATCGGGACGGGGGAAGGATCGTTTAACTGGGACAAGGTGTATGGAGATGGACTGTACCGCAGTACCGATGGCGGACACAACTGGGTCAACCTGATGCTGGACGAAATCAATGAACAGGATTTCGCCATCAATCACGTGGAACTGCATCCTGAGAACTCTGATTATATTTACGCCGCCGCAACGTTTGGTGGCGCCTCCGGTGGACTCATGCGCAGTACTGACGGCGGCGAGAGCTGGACGACAGTGCTTAATGGCTATGTCCGTGATGTCATCCTGGATCCGAGTAATCCCGACCGGGTGTATGTGGCTATGGGGTATCGCGGGGGACAGAGCAGTAACGGCCTGTATGTCTCTGAACAGAAAGGCAATCGCTGGACGTTCAACAAGATACTCGATGAGAGCTTTCCACCCCCTGACAGCACGGGGAATATCGTCATGGATGCCAGCCTTTCGCAGCCCGGTACCCTTGTCGCCGTCATGCAGCGGGTCCCCAATGTGAGTCCCACCGAGCGGCAGGACTTCTATGGCGTTTATGTAAGCACCGATTATGGTGTGACCTGGGAGCGCACGGAAGGAAGCGACCAATCGAACATGCGGGAAATCCTTCGTTCGCAGGGCGATTACAATCTGTATGTGCGTTTTCATCCAACTGATCCAAACACAATTTTTATTGGCGGCATTCACAGCTGGCGCAGTACGGATTTCGGGAAAACCTTTACGCAGATCACGAAGCAGACCGGCCTGAGCGCCGCCTGGGTGGATATGCATTATGCGGATTTCAGTCCCACCGACCCTGACGTCATGATCGTCGCGAGTGACGGGGGATTGTTCCGTACCGAGGATTGCAGACGTTCTTCGCCTCTGTTCGAGGAAATCAACGTCGGCCTGGGAACCATGCAGTTCTATGCGATGGACTTCGACCGTCAGGATCCGACGCGTGTTGCGGGCGGGACGCAGGACCGGCGGAACAACCTCGGCAGTGCGACAACAGGGGAATGGGAACGCCTGAGCTGGGGCGGTGACGGAGGCTATGTCGCATTCGACTACGAAGACAGCGATGTGTTCTACATCACATCGCAGTACGGCAACATCGCCAGGACCACCAACGGGGGACAGTCGTTCCGTTCCGCGCGCTCCGGTCTCGACCGCACGGACAGCAACGGCAACTACCTCTTCAGTTTTGTGACGCCATTTATCATGCATCCGACGCAGCCGAAGACGTTGTTCACCGGCGGCAACCGCATGTACCGCACCACCAACGGGGCGCAGGATTGGATTCCCATCTCTGATGACCTCACAGGCTCACGCAGCTCCCTTTCACAATTCCAGGACCTCTCGCAGTGTCCGACGAATCCTGACGTCCTTTACGGCGTCACCGGATATTCGAGTACCGCCTGGGTGTCGACAAACGTGATGGCAGACACCAGTGAGATCACCTGGGAACGTATCGATGACGGCCTCCCGAATCTCTTCCTCGCCGATATCGAAGTGCATCCCACGGAGCCGAACATCGCCTATGTCGGAACCGCGGCGTTCAGCGCTGTTACCGGCGTGTACAAAACGACGGATTACGGTCAGACCTGGGAATTCATGAAGGGCGAGACGGAGGAAACCCAGCTGCCTGAAATTCCTGTCGGTGCCATCACTATCTGGGAAAAGCACCCCAACGTCGTGTACGTGGGTACGGATCTCGGCGTGTTCGTCAGCAGGGACGCCGGCCGCAACTGGTATCCCTTCGGCGAAGGACTCCCGAACGTGGTTATCGACGACCTGAAAATCACCCCCGACGATATCCTTTACGCTGCCACACATGGCCGCGGCATGTGGCGGACATCGGCCATTGTCTCCGTGGATGATGAAGCCCAGCCACCGCTTTCGTTTTCTCTCGGACAGAATTACCCGAACCCCTTTAATCCCACGAGCGTCATTCCCTTCACTCTGGATAAGGCTTCTCACGTACGTGTGCGCCTGTATACTAGTGATGGCAAGCTCTTGCAGACATTGCTCGACGAGTGGCGTGACGCTGGAACGCATCAGCTGCGCGTCGATGCTTCGGGATTGCGCAGCGGCCTATATCTCTACGAGTTGACCGCAGACAATGCGAAGCAGACGCGGAAGATGGTGGTTCTGAAATAGGAAAGCCACCGGCACTGCATCCGGCGGGCTGAGTAATAAAAAAAGAGGTGTCCCTTGCTGAACAAGGGACACCTCTTTTCACTTCAAGATGGGACCGACGCGCGGCGATCAATGTCCGGTACGTGTTCCGATGACTTTCTGATAGGTCAGGAGTCCGATGATACACAGTACTCCGATACCACTGAACAGCAACCACAGTTCGCTGGTCATCGCATGCTGTGCGATATCCAACTTGGTCAAGCCAATCTGGTTACCGATTTCAAGAGCACTTTCGATCGTCATTTCGCCGGAGCCGGCAATGTTTCCGCCACGCTCCGCGATGGTCTGCTTCACGAAGGCAATCATCGGGTTATCGATGAAGCGGACGTAAAGGAAGGCACCGAGAATACCGCCGACCAGGCTGCCGAATGCGCCGTAAAGGAAACCGAAACCCATGTACGTCGCCTTTTTGTCCGGCGGCGCTATGAGTCCGAGATAGCTGATGAATTTCGGATGCGCGGTCATTTCACCGATAGAGAAAATGATGATTCCCGCCATGAACACCCAGATGCTTGTGTCGAAGGCGAGGATGGCCATACCGATGGTGCCGAAAGCGATACCCGTGACCATGGTGGGGAGGGCTTTCGTCTTGCTCACAATTTTAGAAATGAAGAGCTGCAGCAGGATGATTGTGCCTGCGTTGATGACGGTCACGTGTTCGACATCGAAATGCCAGTCGATTCCGAGCGTACTCTGTACCCAGTTATCCAGCGGCGTGGCATCGACAAAGGCTTTGACATACCACAGAACGCTGTCGAACATCTGGAAATACAGAATCCAGAACCAGCTGTAAATGAAGATGAAGAGAATGAAACGCCAGTCAGTGAACACCATCCAGAGTTTCTGCCAGATGCCCTTCAGCGCCGTGCCGAACGACTCTTTGTCAGGATGCGGCTCGTTGGGTTCCTTGAACAGGAATATCGTGGGAATCAGCATGGCGCCGGTTCCGATGGCTGATGCGATAATGACATAGTGCCAGGCGATGGCTTTGAGCATTGGCACGATAATCAGCGGGAAGAGGAATGCACCGAGATTGATAGTCCAGTAGAAAATGCCAAAGCCGAGCGTGCTGTTGTTTTCGTCCGTCACTTTCGCGATGGTCCCCGAAACTACCGGTTTGAAGGTACCGGCCCCGAAGCCCATGATGACGAGGGCGAAAAACACAGCACTGTATTCCGTCATCTGACTCGTCAGGAAGTAGCCTCCGCCCAGCAGGGTAAACGCGACCATGAGTGTTCGACGGTATCCCATGCGGTCGGCCACCGCGCCGGAGAAAATGGGAAGGAAGTACAGCAGAGGCTGAATGGTACTTTTGATCAGTCCGACACCTTCCTTTGAGAATCCGAGCTGATCCGTCATGTACACCGACAGAATGCTCATCATGCCGTAGTACGATCCGCGCTCGAAAAATTCGAAGAGGATGACAATCCAGTAATTCTTTGGAAAATCCTTCAGACGGGGTTTGGGTTTGCTCTCAGCCATAAAGACTCGATGTTTTTTTGTGAAACTCCGGGGGAGGGACGGTACCGCGGCATGTCCCTTTCCCTCTGTGTGCAGGGAAGTGGGCATTGCAGTGATTGCCCAAGATAAGAAATACGGGAGCGGGAGAAAAAAGGAAATTGAAGTGCTGAAAAAGAACCCCATTTCGGCGCAATTCGTGGCGCTTCTTTGTATATCAGTCAGGGGAGTATTACTTTCGAAGTAGTGGAATACAGATGTTCCATGTCCGTTTCATCCCACCCGGAAGGTAATCCTTGAAAGACCGAATTCGCATCGCCAGTGGCCAGGGATTCTGGGGCGATCTCATCGACGCGCCCTATCACCAGGTCACCCGTGGTCCTGTGGACTATGTGATGATGGACTTCCTCGCGGAAGTCACCATGTCTATCATGCAGAAGCAGAAACTGCGCAATCCCGAGCTCGGGTACGCACGTGATTTGCCCGGACAGATCGGGCGCATGCTGCCGCATATCGTGGAAAAGAACATCAAGGTGATTACAAATGGTGGGGGAGTGAATCCACTCGCCTGTCGCGATGCCATTTTCCGTGAAGCGGAGAAAGCCGGGATTAAAGGATTGAAAGTGGGTGTTGTCGTCGGAGACGACATCCTCGAAGAATTGGATGCCATGATCGCGGGTGGTATTGAGCTTGCCAACATGGAAAACGGAGCGCCCCTCTCAACGATTCGCACGAATATTGTTTCTGCAAATGTGTATTTCGGCGCCTTTCCAATTGTTGAAGCGCTAAAGCAGGGGGCTGATATCGTGATCACGGGGAGAACGACGGATACGGGGCTCACGCTGGCGCCGATGATTTACGAGTTCGGCTGGGAGAACGACGATTGGAACAGGCTTTCCGCGGGGACCGTTGCGGGACATATTCTCGAATGCGGCGGTCAGAGCAGTGGCGGCAATTTCCTCGGCGACTGGCGCGCGGTGCCGGACCTTGCGCATATCGGTTTCCCGATTGTCGAAGCGCGTCCCGATGGCAGTTTCACCGTAACCAAGCATGAAAATACGGGTGGACTCGTTTCCGAGGCCACGGTGAAAGAGCAACTGCTGTACGAAATCGGCGATCCCACAGAATATATTACACCAGACTGTGTGGCGGATTTCACCTCCATTCACCTCGAGCAGGAGGGAGAGAACAGGGTGCGCGTACATGGCATCGAAGGCCGTCCCGCAACCGAGTTTTACAAGGTGTCCGCTTCCTATCACGACGGGTATTCCGCGTCAGGGACCCTGACGTACGCCTGGCCGGACGCCCTCGACAAGGCCAAAGCTGCCGATGCCATCCTTCGTGAGCGCATGCAGGATCTGGGGCTGCATTTCGACGAAATTCTCAGTGAGTTTGTCGGACTCAATTCCTGTTTCGGTCCCCTTGCAACCATCCCCGACGACATCAATGAAGTCGTTCTTCGCATCGGCGTGCGCGGGAAGGACAAGGATCACATCGCCCGTTTCGGACAGGAAATCGCGCCGCTTATCCTTACCGGACCGCCATCCGTCACCGGCTTCGCAGGTGGACGTCCCAAACCCAGCGACGTCATCGCGTACTGGCCTGCCCTGTTACCAAAAACCGCTGTTACACCGAAAGTAATCGTGGAGGAGAACTGATATGGCCACGAAACGCATTCGTCTCATCGAGATCGCCCACGCCCGCTCGGGTGACAAGGGTGATGCCGGAAACGTTGGTGTAATTGCTCGTGATGATAGATTCTATCCCGTTCTCCTGGAACAACTTACTGTCGATGCTGTAAAGCAGCACTTCGAGGGTATCTGTCACGGGGCCGTCGAGCGTTACGAACTTCCGAATCTCGGTGCACTGAACTTCATCCTGCATAATACCCTCGGCGGCGGCGGGACGGTGTCACTGAAGAATGACGCCCAGGGGAAAACGCTCAGTTCGGCCATGTTGCGCATGGAAATCGACATCGACGAATCCCTGCTTTGAATTCAGAAAACAAACCCTTCTTCCATCATAGTCACGCGCATACATCCCACTATGGACCTCACACTTCCCGCTCTGCAGCGGTCCGCCCAGGAAATGCGGATCGACATCATCAAGATGCTGCATGCGGCCGGCTCGGGGCATCCGGGCGGCTCGCTTTCCCTCATTGACATCCTCACTGTACTGATGACGCGCTATGTGAAGCGCACACCTGAAAACGTCGAAGACCCTGACCGGCATCGCATGGTCCTTTCAAAGGGGCATGGCGTTCCGGCCCTCTATGCCGTTCTCGCAAAACTCGGCGTCATTCCCCACGACGAGCTGATGACGCTTCGCAGGGTAGACAGCCGTCTGCAGGGACACCCGCACAACGCATCACTCTTCGCTGCCGAGGCCTCAACCGGGTCACTCGGACAGGGACTCAGTATCGCCCAGGGCATGGCCATGACGGCCAAGCTCGACAGCAAGCCCTACAAAGTGTATTGCGTCATGGGCGACGGCGAAACACAGGAAGGGCAGGTCTGGGAAGCGCTGCTCTCGGCACCGATGTTCAAACTTGACAATCTCGTCGTCATCCTGGATTACAACAAGGGACAGATCGACGGACCGACCAATGATATCGTTAACCTCGAACCGCTGGCAGATAAACTGCGCGCCTTCAACTGGGACGTGCAGGAAATCGACGGGCACGACTTCGAGGCCATCGACGCTGCGTTGGAAAAAGCGCAGGGCTACGGCGGCCGCCCGCATTTCATTATCGCACATACGGTAAAAGGCAAGGGTGTTTCCTTTATGGAAGACCCCACCGAATGGCACGGGAAAGCCCCGAACGATGAACAGGCCGCAGCGGCCGTCAAGGAACTGGAAGCCACACTTAACTGAGGAACATTACGATATCATGGCAAAAGCGACACGCGTATCATTCGGTGAAGAACTCGCAGCAATAGGCGCCACACACCCCGACGTCGTGGTGTTCGATGCTGACCTTTCAAAATCCACGCAATCCTGGATGTTCGCCGAGAAGTATCCTCAGCGGTTTTTCGAAATGGGTATCCAGGAACACAATATGATCGGGGCCGCCGCGGGTATGGCACTCAGCGGCAAAAAGCCGTTCATCTGTTCATTTTCTACATTTGTCGTCGGCCGTTTCGAGGTTATTCGCATGTCCATCGGCTACAGCGAAGCCAATGTCACCGTCGTCGGCACCCACTGCGGTGTGGCGATCGGGGAGGACGGCTACAGCCAGATGGCCCTTGAGGATATCGCACTCATGCGCACGCTCCCGAACATGGCAATCATTCAGCCTGCGGATGACCGTGAGGCCAGGGCTGCGGTTCGTTTCCTGGCGGAGTATGATCAGCCTGCGTTCCTGCGTCTGACTCGGCAGGGACTCGAGGAAGTGCACGACGATAATTATACGTTTGAATTCGGGAAGGCCGACGAACTGCGTGGCGGCAAGGACGCAGTCATTTTCGCAACCGGTGGCGTATTGCATAACGCACTGCAGGCTGCGGAAGAGCTTGCGGCGGAAGGACTGGACCTTCGTGTGGTCAACATCCACACGATCGCACCGCTCGATGTCGACTATGTCGTGCGCGCCGCGAAGGAAACCGGTCGTGTCATTACCGTTGAAGACCACAGTGTGGTCGGCGGACTCGGCGGTGCGGTCGCGGAGACGCTTGCGGAGCATCAGCCCACATTGATGAAGCGCATCGGCATGCACAGTTATGGCAGGTCCGGAACCCCGAAAGATCTCTACACGCATTACGAACTGGACAAGGATGGTGTGAAAAAGCAGATCGCAGCATTCATGAAGGGGTAGCTGTTCAGAGCTTTCCACGTTCTTACCCGATATATGAAAACGGATCCCACTCGCGTGGGATCCGTTTTCTGTTGAGCAGGAAATGCAGGTCGCTTAGCTCCTGCCTTTGCGAAAGCGCACTGTTTATTTCACCAGCATCATCTTTCGCACATCACTGAATTCAATGCCATCGGGTCCGACCGCCTGCATGCGGTAGGTGTAGACACCCGAAGCGAGAGAGGTGTTCGCGAGGTTGCTTTCCCAGGTGACATAATGTGTCCCTGCTGGTACTCTGGCATCGACGAGAACCGCGACGGATTCGCCGAGTGCATTGTAGACCACCAGACGTACCTGACATTCAACAGGAACGGTGTACTTAATCGTTGTCGCCGGGTTGAACGGGTTCGGATGGTTCTGATGCAGCGCGAAACCTTCCGGCATTACTTCTGTTCCGTCACGTTTCGGAATGGCCGCATGGTAGCCCGCAAAGAAGCGAGCGCCATCGAAGCCCTTGTTGTAGGCGTCGAGTGCCTGCGTGATATCGGTAAGCGAAGCGCCATACGTGCCGAGTCCGGCAAGTCCACGATTCGCCAGTGCCAGGAGATCCGGCAGATAGAAATCCGTGGCTGCTGGGAGCATGGACTGGAGCGCGGTAATGACACTGGGCGGAATGTACCAGCCCTTCGTCGAGAGAGGTACCTCTACATCATTTCCATCGAGGCAGATGCCGTTCACATAGTTTGCTTCCATTGTCCAGAGGTATGGGAGCGTTGTGGGCGGCAGTTTGATGTCGGTGGTAAGATGCGGGTCCAGCCGCAGGTTCAGAGCAAAGGTAATTGTCTGGCCAAGCAGAATGTTATAGAATCTGCCGTTATTCAGCTGCGAGAAATTACCGGGAACGAACTTGCAATTGTTGCCGAAGACGTAGTCGTGTGCCTGCAGTGCTGCTGCTGTTCCGCCTGATGGCAGGTACTGAATCACGCAGGAAGCATCGGCACTCAACATGGTGAGAGACCCGTTGTTTGAGGGGATACCAACCGTCAGAGACGGCGCCAGCAGTCCGCTGAGGAGCTGTGTCGTTCCATACCCATTTCCGCAGTACGTTCCGCCCTGGTTCCCGTAGAAGCCCTGGGTGAGTGACGAGAACTGGCAGCGCAGTTCGACGATGGTCTGTGTGACCACGGACGACTGATTCTGACAGATATCGTCGACACGCCATGAGCGAATATGCCACTTCGTCCCGTCGGGCTGTGGGATGATGTCATGATCGATCACGAGCACGAGGGCAGGGTTGGAATCACAGTTGTCGTCGTAGTCGATGTCGTTCTTCGGATCCCAGAACGGTATTGGATCGGTCGCGCAGGGTACCTGGACATTCGTTGGAGGCGAGTTGATCCAGTAAGGATCCTCGGTATCACCACCCGTATACACGACCACGGCGTTGGGTGCGAAGTTCTGACATTCGTCCTCCACCGTGTAGGTGTACGTGGCTGTCCAGTCGCAGTCGTTACCGGTGACACTGGAGCTAGTCAGCGTCGCGGTGACGATACCACAATTGTCTGAGTACAGTGCTCCGATGCTGGCCGCGGAAGGTGCGGCCGGTGCATCACTCATGCAGGAATTGCCGATGTCACCACCGGGCAGGATTCCTGTCAGCGTCGGCGCTTCGGTGTCTCCACCAGAGAAGGTCACCACCGCGTTCTGACCCATGTTGAAACAGTCGTCACGTATGGTATATGTGTAGGTTGCGGTCCATGCGCAATCGGTTCCCGAGACATCGGAGTTGATGAGAGTCGCGGTCACGATGCCGCAGTTGT